>JAUYSA010000470.1 GCA_030696545.1 Hyphomonadaceae bacterium | reverse complement strand
TCGAGGACGAGCCCCTGATCGGCGCCGCGATGGAGATGCTCGTCGAGGATCTCGGCGGTCAGGTGTTTGGGCCATTCATGAGCCTGCGGGATGGGCTGGCTGCGGCTGAATCAGGCGAGTCTGTGGATTGTGCACTGCTGGACTGCAATCTGGCGCGTGAAATGTCGTGGCCGATCGCCGATGTTCTGGCTTCGCGTGGCGTGCCTTTCGCCTTCACCAGCGGCAAGGGCGCCAAGGACATCGAGCCACGCTTCGCAGACCGCCCGGTCTTCATGAAACCTGTCGATGATTCGAAGCTGAAGACCTTCATTCTGCAGCACAAGCGCAGCTGACGTCCGGTGCTGGCGTGGCTCAATCAAAAATCTTGAGCCAATAGCGACGGAAACCTGCCGGTTTCCCGATTTTAGTCATCGCAATACCTATTTGCTACAGCAGAGAGCCTGATCGCCGGGCATTTCCGCTTGCGATCAGTATGTATATCGAATATCGATAATCCGGGTGTCAGGGCCCTCCAAAATTAAACCCGGTTTCTGGAGAGAGACCCGCACATGAGCCTTGCGCTCTCGACGCTCCTTTTTGAGTGGCGCCGCTATATGGCGGCCGTCATAGCGCTCGCCCTTGCGGGCGTGCTGATGCTGGCGTTGAGCGCCATGTTCATCGGTATCCTGCAATCGTTCACGGCGACGATCGACAAGTCGCGGGCGCAGGTCATCATCCTGCCGGCAGGGGCCTCCTCTCTTGGCGGGCCCGGCGGCGGAGGCGGGGCGCTGCCCAAGCGCGTCGTGCCGCTGATCTACCGGCACCCGGAAGTGGTCGAGGTCCAGGATCTGCCCGGCGACTTCGGCCGGTTCTACGGCCCCGGCCAGACTTCGCCGTCGATGGTCAACATCATGGTCGTCGATACCTCTCCCAACGGCGTGACGCTGCCTGACGATTTCACGGACGATATGCGGCGCGCGATCGAGCCGCCTTACAATGTCGGCGTCGACGTTACGGCGGTGAATCAGCTCGGCGTAAAACTTGGAGACGAAGCCACAATCAACGGCCGCACCGTGCGCGTCGCCCTGATCATGGAAGGCTACGCCAACAGCCAGGCGCCCGGCGTCGTCATGTCCCGCCAGACCCAGCGCCTGATGGGCACGGCCAATGACGAGATGTTTGGCCTGCTGATGGTGCGCATCAAGAACACCTCGGCCAAAGACGCAAAGCGCGTCGCCGATGAACTCAACGCCATGGCCGACGGCCAGTACAGGGCGTGGACCAAGGAGCCGCTTGCCGCTGCGACTGTAAAAGATGCGATGTCGGAAGGCCTGCTCGCCATCATTCTCGGCTTCATGAGCGTGATCGGCTTTGTCATCGGCGTGGTCATCACCTGGCAGACACTGCGAGGCGCTATCCTCGCCAACATCAAGGAGTTCGCCAGCCTGCGCGCCCTTGGCGTGTCGATCGGGCAGCTGCGCGGCGTGGTTATGGAGCTGTCCTTCTGGGTGGGTGTGCTCGGCATCGCCGCCTCTGCGGTCCTGATGGTTGGCCTCACCTTCCTTGCCAAGGCCGCCAACATCCCGATGGGCTTCGAACTGGGATCTACGATCCAGACCGGCGTGCTGCTTCTCCTCATTTCCATCATGTCGGGTGCGTTGACGCTCGGCGCCCTAAAAAAGGGCGAGCCAGCGGACCTGCTGAAATGATCAACCCATTGAGAAAGCAACGCGCCGAGGCCGAACTCGCCTCACCGCCCACCGATCCCGTCATCGATGCGGCCGGGAAGACATGGGCGATCGAGGCTCGCGGTATCACGAAGAGCTTCAAGGCCGGCCATGTGAAGGTCGATGTGCTCAAGGGCATCGACCTGCTGATCGAGACGGGCGAGATCGTGCTCGTCATGGGGCCGTCCGGTTCAGGCAAATCCACCTTGCTGGCGGCTGTCTCCGGACTGATGAAGCCTGATGGCGGCAGTGTTGTCGCGCTGAACCAGGACATCTGGAAAATGCCGCGCAGCAAGATCGATCGCTTCCGGCTTGCGAATTGCGGGTTTATCTTTCAAGGCTTCAACCTGTTTCCCGCTCTGACCGCGAGCCAGCAGGTGCAGGTCGTTCTGAAGTTCATGAAAAAGGGCAAGAGCGAGCGCAAGGCTGCTGCCGAAGCCGCGCTGAACGACGTGAACCTTGGTCACAGGCTCAACAATCGCCCAGATCGTCTCTCCGGCGGGGAGAAGCAGCGTGTCGCCATCGCCCGCGCGCTTGCGAAGAAGCCCAAGCTGATCTTCGCCGACGAACCCACGTCTGCGCTCGACGGCGAGAACGGTCATGCCGTCATGGAGCTTCTGCGCAAGTGCGCCAAGGAGCAGGGTGCAACGGTGATGTGCGTGACGCATGATGCGCGCCTCGCTGCCTTTGCCGATCGTATCATCACGATCGAAGACGGGCTGATCACCTCGACAAACGCCGATCCTGCCCAGTTCGCGAACAGTCATTGAAAGAGCGGAAAACCGTCATGACACGCCTCTCCCGAATTCTTCTCGCGACTGCGGCTCTCGCCGCCCTGACCGCATGCGGCGGTCCTCCCCCGGGCGGTCCGGGCGCTACCGATGCAGCCGGCAAGCCGGGCGTCGATCCTGCTTCGGTGAACACGCCCTATTCCGCGATCGCCGCGGGCAAGGTTGATATCGAGGGCGGCCTCGTCGATGTCGCGGCGCGCGCGCCGGGCATCGTGAAAGAGGTGCTGGTGCAAGAAGGCGACGAGGTGAAAGCCGGCCAGATTCTCGCGCGCCAGGATGATGACGACGCACGCCTGTCCCGCAATCGCGTGGCCGCGCAGTTGAACCAGGCTGAGGCCCAGATCCCCATCCTCGAAGTTCAGTACAGCGCCGCTGACCGCGAGGAAAAACGCCTCGCCCGCCTCATTGCTGAAGATGCGACATCGCAGCAGCTCTACCAGCAGGCGCAGGACAACACCCGGCAGATACGCGCGCAGCTCGACGCGCAGAAATCATCGATTGCGCTGGTCCGTGCCCAGCTGGCCGAGGCCAACTATCAGATGGAGCTGTACGTCATCCGCGCGCCAACCGACGGCACGATCGTGCGCCGTTATGCAAATCCGGGTTCGGGCGCGTCTACGTTCAGCGTGACGGCCATGTTCCAGCTCCAGCCCGACTCTCTGCGTATTGTTCGCGCTGAAGTGGAGGAACGCTCGATCACGCTCGTGAAAGTGGGTCAGAAGGTCGAGATCGTTCCGGAGTCAGACCAGGCGAAAAGCTATGCCGGCGAAGTCATCCGCATTGCCGGCGTCATGGGCGCCCGCAAGCTCCGCTCCGACGATCCGAGCGAGCGCGCCGACGAGCGCGTCGTGGAAGTTGTCGTCGACGCAGAACAAGCTCCGGTTCTGGTAGGACAGCGCGTTCTGGTGAAATTCCTCAAGGACGGCGCGAAACCATCGCAGGCGGCTGAAACCACGGCGCAGCGCTAAGGGTTAGGTTCCAGCACGAACAGCTCGCCACCGATATCGACCAGATAGACATTGCCTTCGATGTCTGTGCCGAATGCGACTACCGAGTTGACCGTCATGCCGCCGCCGGGAGCGAACGCTGTCGTGCGTACCGTAAGGCTGCCGGATGGGAGTACGCTCCCGATGCTCAGGTTTACTATCGGAACAGACCACAGTGTGTTGGAGCCGAAATCGCCGAAGACATACTGCGCCTGAAGATCCTCGATCGGTCCACGATATACGACGCCGCCGGTCACGGTCGTCCCAACCGATCGCCCATACTCCGTCACCGGCAACGTGAATGCGGAGCTGTTCAGTCCGCCATTGAAAGCCTGTGAGCCTTCGCGACGGTCCCATCCGAAGTTGACGAGCGCTGTCGTGCTCGCAGAGATACGATCGACTTCTTCAATGGCGCCTTGTCCAACGTCTCCAATGAACAAATCGCCGGTGACAGGATCAATGCTCATCCGAAATGGGTTGCGCAGTCCGTTGGCGTAGATCTCTGGCAGGCCGCCGCCCGCTGCAAACGGATTGGCGGTAGGGATGGAATAGTCCTTGCCCGCGTCTGCAGGAAACGCATCGGCTGTCGGATCGATGCGCAGGATCTTGCCCAGCAAAGTCGAATTGTTTTGCGCGGTAGCAGACGAACTTCCGCCGTCGCCAAGACTGATCAGCAAGCGCCCCGATTTGTCGAAGAAGACAGTGCCGCCCTTGTGATTGGTCGCAGAGGGTTGGGGGACCGTGAGAATCGCATCTGCTGTTGCGGCGTCAGCTTGAGCGTAATTGTTCGCCAGAACCTGATACTTGCGGATCTCCGTCGCCCCCGTGAAGCCCGGCGCCGTGCTGGTCGGGTTCATGTGCAGGTAAAATGTACGATCCGAGATGAAGTTGGGAGAGAACGCGATCGATAGCAGGCCTTTCTCGCCATTGGTGTCTATCTGCGACGAGATATCGAGAAAGTTGGTCGTTTCGAAAGCGCCAGTCGAGGGGGTCAATACGCGGATGACGCCCCCGCGCAAAACGACAGCGACGCGTCCACTCCCATCCGGCAATCCAGCGACATAGATTGGCGCAGACAGACCTGACGCCACACGGCGCACGCGGAAGCCGTTCGCTACGTTTGCGACAGTCACGGCCAC
This sequence comes from Hyphomonadaceae bacterium, assembly GCA_030696545.1. Classification (GTDB taxonomy): domain Bacteria; phylum Pseudomonadota; class Alphaproteobacteria; order Caulobacterales; family Hyphomonadaceae; genus UBA7672. The sequence goes on along the minus strand of JAUYSA010000470.1, from coordinate 3,355 downwards.
ATTCTGCGTCGTGGTGTTGGTCCCGTCGGTTGCCGTGAAGCTGATGTCATAGACATTGTTCCCGCCGGCATCGGTTGGGGTCTCAAAATCAGGCGCGACGGCAAAGCGGACTTCACGCGTCACCGGGTTCATCGCGAACCGGGCGGCATCCGGTCCGCCAATGGTCGCGCCATATGTGATCGCATCGCCATTCGGGTCGGTCGCCACCGGGCGGTAGATCACGCCGATGACGTTCTCGCGGCTCGTTATGGCTGCGGGCGAGGTGAAAGCTGGCGCTGCCGGTCCTGCGGGCGGCGGCGGTGGCGGAGGAGGCGCTGGCGGCGGCGAGGTGGGCGGCGATGTTGGCGGCGGCGGTGGGCTGGAGCTGCCTCCGCCTCCACACGCCACAGCCGAAAGCGCCAGGGCAGCAAGCAGGGTCGCACGTACGGCTTTGGTCATTCTCAAACTCCACGTGCCCGCGCCGCTTACGAGACTAGACCGGCTGTGTGCGGCGGAAAGCCTGCGCGATCCGATTTCGATTGCTAATGAGAATGGTTCTCAATATATCAGTAAAAATGGATACGGGGTCGATGACTTTAGGGCTGGATCGCCTTGCCAAGGGCAGGGTCGGACGCGTTTCGGGCTTCAAAGCCGACGATGAGAAGCTCGTCGCAAAGCTCCGGGAAATCGGCTTCGCGGAAGGCGATGAAGTCGAGCTTCTGGGGCGTGGCTGGCTCGGCGGCGCCCCCCTCTCGATTCGCCTCAACCGCACCGTCATCGCGCTCCGCAAAGGGGAAGCGGCGCTGGTTCAGGTGGAGCTGGCAGATTGACCACGACAACCCTTCGCCTTGCCCTTGTTGGCGCTCCCAACAGCGGCAAGACAACCCTTTTCAACGGCCTCACCGGCGGTCTCGCCAAGACCGCAAACTATGCCGGCACGACGGTCGAGACCCGTAACGGCCGCTTCGAGACGCCGGGCGGCGCGGCAGTCACGCTTATCGACCTTCCCGGCATTTATGGTCTTGAGGCCCGCTCGACGGATGAGCGCGTTGCTGTCGAAGCGATCCAGGGCAAGCGGGGCGATCCGCCGCCGGATGCGCTTATCCTCGTTGCCGACGCAGCCAACCTGCGCACGCACCTGCACACCGTGTTGCAGATGAAATCGCTCGGCCTGCCCGTCATCGTGTCATTGAACATGATCGATCTTGCCGAACGCGATGGCGTGAAGATCGATGTGCCGAAGCTTTCCGCCATGCTTGGCGTTCCCGTGGTGGCGACGCGGGCAACCCGAAAGGCAGGGCGTGAGGCGCTTGTCGCCAAGATCGACGAGGTCCTGAGCGCAATTCCGCCCGGCGCCGTCGTCGCGGAGCCTGCAAGCGATCTCCGCGCGCTCCAGCGCGAAGCCCGCCGCATCGCGGACGAAACCATGGTCGAACCGGCCATGAACAAGTTCACCCGGGGCATGGACGCGATTCTCCTCCACCCGGTCGCAGGCGTCCTGGTGCTGATCGGAGTGTTGTTCGTCGTGTTCCAGGCTGTTTTCGCCTGGGCTACGCCAGCCATGGATGCAATCGAAGCCGGCTTTGCTGCGCTTCAGGAAGCCGTGTCTCCGCTTATCACCAACGAGATCCTGCATGGCTTCGTGATCGATGCCGCGATCAACGGCGTGGGGTCGGTGATTGTCTTCCTTCCGCAGATCGTGATCCTGTTCGCCTTCATCCTGTTTCTCGAAGCATCCGGCTACATGGCCCGCGCAGCCTTCCTGATGGACGAGCTGATGCTGCGCGTTGGCCTCAATGGCCGCGCCTTCATTCCTCTGCTGTCCAGCTTCGCCTGCGCTATTCCGGGAATCATGGCCGCCCGCACGATCGAGGAAGAGCGAGATCGCCTGACCACGATCATGGTTGCTCCGCTGATGACCTGTTCAGCGCGCCTGCCGGTTTACACGCTTCTGATAGGCGTCTTCATTCCGCCTGGCGCGGTTGGCCCGTTCAACCTGCAGGGCCTCGTTCTCTTCGGCCTCTATGCCATCGGCGTCATCAGCGCAGTGGCTGTCGCCTTCATCCTGAAGCGTACGGCTACCAAGGGGCCGAGCCAGCCGCTCATCATGGAATTGCCGACGTACAAGCTTCCGGTCTGGCGCGACTTCCTCCTTGGCTTGTTCTCGAAAGCCTGGGCATTTCTCAAGCGCGCCGGAACGATAATTTTCGCGACCACCGTTGGCTTGTGGGTGCTGGCCTATTTCCCCAATGGCGGAGCAGGTCTGGACGGCAGTTATGCCGGCATGATTGGCCGCGTAATCGAGCCGATCTTCCGCCCGATTGGCTTCAACCTTGAAATGGTTGTCGCGCTCATTCCGGGCATGGCCGCGCGCGAGGCCGCAGTTTCCTCGCTTGGCCTGATCTATTCGCTGGGTCCCGTCGATGAAACCAGCGAGGCGCTGCATATCACGCTCGCCAGTGCATGGACGCTGCCGATGGCTCTCAGCTTCATCGCCTGGTACGTCTATGCGCCACAGTGTTTCGCAACGCTGGCCACGGTTCGCCGCGAGACCAACTCGTGGAAATGGACCGGCTTCATGTTCGCTTACCTGATCGGCCTGGCATATGTCGCCGCCATGGGTACGTTCTGGATTGCAACGTGGGCGGGGTTGTAGCCGAACTTCCGGATTGAAATGTCGGGCCGGTGATGGCCTCTTTGTCCTCGGGTGAGACGCTCGGGCGCGGGGACGCAAGTATGCCGAAATTCAAGACCGCCATCACGCAAGTCGAAGGCATGAAAGCCACCGGGATCGATGTGCCCGAAGCCATTGTCGAGAAGCTTGGCGCCGGCAAGAAGCCTAAGGTGACTGTCACCCTCAAGAGCTACACCTACCGCAGCACGGTCTTTTTCATGGGCGGCAAATTCATGCTGCCGCTCGCCCTAGAGCATCGCAACGCCGCGGGTGTGAAAGGTGGCGACAAGGTCGAAGTGAGGCTCGAACTCGACACGGCGCCGCGCGAGGTCGAGGTCCCGAAGGATCTGGCCGCTGCCCTGAAGAAAGCTGGCCTAACGAAGGACTTCGCCGCGATGGCGTTCACCCATCGCAAGGAGCACGTCCGCGCCATCGAAGAAGCCAAGGCTCCCGAAACGCGACTGCGCCGGATCGAAAAAGCGGTGGCGATGGTGGCTGCAAAGAAGAAGTAAGCCGCCGAGCCATTGGGACGTAAGCCCTGCTACTCCGCAGCTTTCATCGTTAGCGTCTCCGGCGTCCATTTCAGGCGCGGCGAGCGGGCGGCTCGTGTCTCGTCGAGGCGTTTTGCCGGCGCCAGGTGTGGGGCTGATTTCAGCGACGGGGCTTTCTGCACGGCGCGCCGTGCGATGGAAGCGAGCGCAT
>JAUYSA010000450.1 GCA_030696545.1 Hyphomonadaceae bacterium | reverse complement strand
CGTCATATCCGTCAGTGCGATAGCTGCGCTCCACCCACGGCTTCACCTCGCTTGCGATGAACGCGCGAAACTTCGCGCTCTCGCCATGCGTGGGATACTCCTTGCGAAGCGTATCGTCGTTGTTCGCCGGAAACGTCAGCTCACGCCGCCGATCCTGCGTCGCGATCCCCACCACGATCATCTCGCGAAAACTCCCGCTGATCGACGCGTGCTGCGACAGGCCGGCAATGTGGATGAAATCCTGATCCACCCCGCCATCGATCAGGTAGAGCACCGGATAACTCTTCTCGCTCGTCGCGTAGTCCGCAGGCACATACACATTCACCTGCCGCGTCTCTCCCAGAGCGGTCGATGCAATCTCATAGCCACGTCCCAACACGATCTGCCGCCCCGCATCAGGCACAACGGCGGCAACGCCCGAGGCTACCGACTGGCATCCCGCAAGAAACAGCACAGCCGCAAATCCCGCGAATATCGTCTTTCCGCACGCTGCCCGCTGCCAGCCAAGTTTAATCATGAAAACAACCTCACCACGCCGGCTTTCGCAATTCCATCCAGACTCAGACGTCTTCGATCCGGCCGCTGGTCATACCGGGCCCGGACGCGATAGTCTTGGTATATGACCGAGACCTTTTGCATCCTGAAGCGCTTCAACGGCCCGCACGACAGCGGCAATGGCGGCTATTCCGCCGGCCTCGCCGCACAGCTTCTCCCGAAAGCAAACGCCGTCGAGGCCACGCTTCGCGCGCCGATCCCGCTGGAACAGACCCTGCGCGCCCACGAAACCGAAACCGGCCTCGACATAATGACGGACGACGCCTCCACCCGCATCCTCATCATGTCGCTCAAGCCCACCTGGCTCGATACGCCCGACGTGAAATCCCCGGGCCTCGAAGCGGCCACCGTTGCCGCAGCCGCCTTCCGCAACGCGGAAGACCACGTCCTGCCGCACTGCTTCGTCTGCGGGCCTGCCCGCCCGCCGGGCGACGGCCTGCGCATCTTCTCGGACTGGCTCAAAGACCCGTCCGGCATCGAAAATCCCAACACCTTCCCCATCGTCGCCGCGCCGTGGCAGCCCACGCCAGACCTCGCCGACGCCTCTGGCCACATCGCGCCTGAATTCATGTGGGCCGCGCTCGATTGCCCCGGCGCCTTCGCCGTCGACAAGGAGCCGATCCTGCTCGGCCGCATGGCCGCGAAGATCATCGAACGCCCCACGCCCGAAGCGCCCATCGTCACCGTCGCCTGGTCCACCGGCCAGGACCGCCGCAAACACTTCGCCGGCACAGCCCTGTTCACCGAAGCCGGCAAACTCCTCGCCTTCTCCCAGCAGATCTGGATCCAGATCGACCAGCACGCCGCGCCAAAAGAGCTGTGAGAGGCCACCCCTCAACGAGGGACTGGACGCGCGCCCGCCAACCAGTCCAAATCGCGCATGGCCTCTGTGCTCTCGATCATTCTCGGCTTGCTTGGCCTCGCCGCCCTGTCCTTCTGGATCATGGCAATACCGCTCTCGTACAAGATCGAGCGGCTGCGCAAACCAGACCTGCCGAAACCGCGTCTGGTGTACACCAACATATTCTACACCGCCTTCTGGTCCGGCCCCGCCGGCGCCTCGGCGAGCGCAGAGGAACAAGGCCTGCGCAAACAGCTCCGCCTCCGCTTGTTCACCGCGCTCGGCTGCCTGCTCGCCATGGCGCTGCTCAGCTTCACCCTGCCGCTCCTGCCGTCAGACAAGCCCGCGCTCGCCGCACCAGCCGGCCCACCGCCCGTCCACGCCCCCGGTACGACACTGTCCTACATCCGCTCCAACCAGAACGGCTCGGAGCCTGAGCGCATCCTCGTCCACATCCGCGCGCCGAACCAGATCCACGTCGCCAAGATGGTCGCCCCCTGCACAGACGCCGCCTACGTCACCGCCACGGTCGACCCCGCCACCGGCGAAGCTGTCACCCTCACCGGCGGCCGCCTGCAGAAAGACAGCACGCAACTCCCGCAAGCCTTCCTCACGCTCGACCCTGCGCGCAAACTCGTCGTCCGCTTTGGCGACCCCGCCTCTGATCCCATCGAATCCCCGGATGCGCCGCCAGCCCCATGGCGCATGTATGATTTCGATCTCGCGGAATTCGCCCTGCTCGGCCCCCGCGCGCCGAAGAGCTTCACCTTCGGCCTCGCCATGGCCTGGCCAGACGGCCCGCCGCCGGTCCTCCGCATCCTCGGTCAGGCCGAAGCGAAATTCCTCTACACGTCAGACAGCGGCGCGAAGCACCACTTCCAGATCTCCGGCCCCGCCTTCACCGATCCGGCCATTGGCGACCGCGGCGGCGAGCTCATCACCGACGCCAAATTCGGCCACGTCATCGAAGCCCGCTTCGGCCGCCCCAATCATTCCAATTACGACAATTTTCTGCTGAAGCTCACAGCCACAGCAGAAGGCCCCGCCGGCGAACAGGTCTGGAAAGACACGCTCGCCGCCCACTGGGCCAACTGCCCTGCGGAGTAACGCGTCAACGACGCTTCACGCCAGCAACGCCAGCGCCTCATCGCATATCCGCCGAAAAATCCTCGCGCTTGGCGCCGCTTCCGCGCGCAGCCCAGCCTGCCCGCTCCAAAGCTGCATGAAATCCGCCGAGCCGCGTGTCGCCGCAGCCTTCGCCAGCGGCGCAATCGCTGCGCGCTGCGTCGGGAACGGCGCTGCGTCCCCCTCGTGCGCAGACAACTCCCGCACCAGCCTGTTGCGGATCGACCGCGCGGGCCGCCCCGTGAACAGCCGGGTCAGCTTCGTCGCATTGTCCGGCGTGTCCGCTAGCACCTGCTTGTGCAATGCCGGAGCCGAACTCTCGTCCGCCCGCAGAAAGACCGAGCCAATCTGCGCGCCCGACGCCCCCAGCATCAATGCCGCCGCCACGCCGCGCCCATCAAAAATCCCGCCCGCTGCAATCACCGGAATCTTCACCGCATCCACCACCAGCGGCACAAGCGCCATCGTGCCCATGTCGTTCTCATGCGCCGGGCCGATGAACGCGCCGCGATGTCCGCCCGCCTCCGCGCCCTGCGCGACGATTGCATCCATCCCGCCTGCTTCCAGCGTCCGCGCCTCCGCCACGTTCGTAGCATTCCCGATCAGCTTCACCCCCGCCCGCTTCAGCTCATCCACCGCGCGCTGCGACGGCAGCCCGAAATGAAAACTCGCCACCTTCGGCGCGCAGGACAGCAACACCTCCAGCATCGCATCATCAAATGCTGGCGCCCCGACCTTCGGCGCCGCCGGCTCTCCCAGTCCATACGCCGCATAGAACGGCGCGAGCGCCGCCCGCATGGCCGCCGGATCATGGCCCCCCAGATCCGGCTCCTCATGCACGAAGAAGTTGAAGTTCACCGCGCCATTCGTCCCCGCCGCCACCTCCGCTGCCGCCGCCCGCAACTGCTCCGCGCTCATCATCGCGCAACCCAGCGACCCCAACCCGCCCGCATTCGCGACCGCGACCGCCATCGCCGGAGTAGAAGCCCCCGCCATCGGCGCCTGCACCACGGGATGCTCGATCCCGAATAGTGTCTGCAATCTATCGGTCGGCCACACGGAAAACCTCCTGGCGAACTCTTTCGGTTCAAGCCAAAGGTGGCTCCGCTCGTGCGCTGTCGATAGGGTGATTGTTCAACACCTCGCGCACGGCGACAGGAGATTGAATTGACGGACGCGACACTAGAGCACGCCCCCCCGGGCACAATCCCGGTAGATCAGCTCATCACGGGCCTGCGCGCCGAGATGAACAAGAATGAACATGTACTTTGGCAGGGGCGCGGCAGCGGTCGCGCCTTCAACATGTTCAGCCGGGGCCTGCTGCTTCGCTTCGGCCTTATCATCATCGGCTTCTCGCTGGTGCTCTGGTGGATGCTCGACAACCCCAATCCGGCAAACAACTGGCTCGCGTGGATTCTGGTCGCCATCCTGGTTGGCCGCTTCGCGCTCTTCTTCTGGCAAAGCTCCGCCACGCCAAAGCGCCAGGTCGCAATGCTCAGCAATCAGCGCCTGCTCTCTGTCGATATTGTCCGTCCCGAAACCAACTGGACAATCTCGCCGGGCGGAGAAGGCCGGGCGGATGGCCGCCACGTCGCGCCCCACGCCATCATCGTCACCGGCACGAAAGAGCGCGGCCACATCAAGCTGAACCGCCCCGCCGGAAGAATCCGCGCCTACCCGCCCTTCATTCTCTTCAATGCCGAACGCCCCCTCGAACTGGCCCAGCTCATCAAGACCACACTGAAAATCGACCAGCCGATCGACGATCGCACGAAGTGAGCGCGCCGATGCACAGCTCGCCCGGCTATCCAGACGACGCCGACGGCGACGCCTTGCGCGCCGTGGCTGCCAGCGGCTCGGATATGTCGCGCCCGATGGTCATCGACTTCGCCATCGACGCCAGCTCCAGATCCATGGCTGAAGCCTGCCGTGTCGCGCTCGAAGATGCCGGCTTCAACGCCTCGCTCTATCAGGACGATGAAGATCAGCGCTGGTCCGTCTATTGCCCTATCCGCATGATCCCCGAATACGACGCCATCGCCCGCACCCAGAAAATCCTCGGCGAACTCGTCGCCGATATAGGGGGCACACCCGATGGCTGGGGCACTTTCGGCAATGTGGAAGGCGCCTGAAGACACCGCCTCATCATAGACCGGGAGCCGGCAAGCCATCGCTGCCAGCTCCCGTCTTGCCGCGCTGATGTCAGTCGCCGCCGCGCTTCCTGCCCGTGATCATTGCACGGACGAGGTTCTCGCGATGGGCAAGGCTGGATGCAATCACGCCCACGATATGCAGACCGATCAACAGCAGCGTGAAGTTGACGAACAACTCGTGGACCTCTTCGAACATCTCTTCGCCGCCCTCTTCACCCGTCTCCGCGTCTTCCGCGAGACCGCGCTCCTCGACCGATCCTTCCACCGCCCGGGCGCCCTCGCCCTCCGCCGTAATGAACACGGCAAGCGGCCCCTCGCCCTCCTCTGCGGCCAGCAGCGCCATACCGGAGATCGCCGTGCCGCCGATGCAGATCAGCAGCGCCACCGTCATCGCTGCACCCGCCGGGTTATGCCCGATGGATCGCTTCGACTTCCCGGACGCCAGCCCGGCAAGATACCCGAACGCCGCCCCCGGCCCGCGCACAAAGCTGGCAAACCTCGCATGCTTCGCCCCGACAAAGCCCCACAGGATGCGCAGCACGACCACGGTTGCGACCGTATAGCCGGCCAGCACATGGATCGGCTGGTTCTCCTCGGCCGTGAGATAAGCAGTTAGGAATCCGCCCGCCAGCAACCAGTGGCCAATCCGCACCACCGGATCCCACACCTTCACCGATCGAGGCTCAGCCGCCACGATCTGCACTTCGGAATTGTTCGCATCAGTCGGGGCCGGTTCACGCATGCCATTCTCCCTGGGTTGGTTCAGGGCAAAGGCTGGCGTCACGCCGACGCGGTTACTATTCGTCAGGCGACATGTAGATTGCGAGAAAGCGTCCAAAGGGGCTCATATGTCGGATGACGTAGCTGGAAAATGGCGAACCGGGGCCGCATTTCTCTTTGCAGTCATCGCCATCCTGATCGCAACCGACTTGTGGACCGACAGGAATGAAGGCGCTGGCCTCGCGCATCTAGCCATCGAGACAGCCGTACTTGTTGCTGCTGCGTCCGGCGCCATCCTGCTCTCGCGCCGCATGACCAGCGTCCAACGCGAACTCGCCGTAGCGCGGGAAGACGCCGAACGCTGGCGCAATGAAAACCGCCAGCTGGTCAACGGCCTCAGCTCCGCGATCAAAGCGAAGTTCGCCGCATGGGCCCTCACCGAAGCCGAGTCAGATATCGGCCTGCTCCTGCTCAAGGGCCTCTCCCACAAGGAAGTCGCCGATATGCGCCAGACCAGCGAACGCACGGTGCGCGAACAGGCGCGCTCGCTTTACCGCAAGTCCGGCCTCACAGGCCGTGCCGACCTCGCCGCCTTCTTCCTCGAAGACCTCCTGCCCGCCCGCAACTGATTCACAGCCGCATTCGCATCGTCCGGCGAAGCAGGGTAAGGCATGAACACATGACCAGCATCTGGACGCCCCACCTTCATCCCGGCGAGCGCATCATCTGGAGCGCTAGCATCTCCAGCAAGCTGGTGAGCGCCGATCTAGCGCGGCAGCGGCTGATGGCGATCTTCATCTTCCTGCCTTCAACCATCGTGGCCGCGCTGCTCACGCTCGTCTTTCTCGGCTCCATCGCACCGCGACCCACCATCAACCCTGATGCGATGCTGGCGCCGATCTACCTTGCCTTCGCGCTTGCCATAGCCGTGCTGGCCGTGGCCCAGCTGTTCAAGCTCGCCCGGCCACGACAGCCCGAAACCGCCCACTACGCCGCCACCGACCAGCGCCTGATTGCGCTCGACGCTGCCGGCGTCATCACCGCTGAAATGCCCGCTGCCGAGATCGGAGACGTCATGGCCGGCGGCAGCCGCCCGGATCTCGCCGTCCTGCGCCGCGACGAAGACAGCGAAGCCGCCGCCTTCCCCATCCGTTTCATCGACCGCCCGCTGGAAGCAAAGGCGATCATCGAGGAAAACTTCCCCGCCCCGCCCCCTGCGGAGAGCTGACGCCACCCTTGCCAGCCTGCGCTCACAGCGTATGTTGCGCGTATCCGAGGGGCGCGGGCGTAAGCCTGCTGAGATCTGCTCTGACACGAGCGAGCACCCTTAGAACCTGATCCGGGTCATGCCGGCGCAAGGGACGGGAACCGATGTCAGACCTGCTCGCCGTACAGAATCCGCTCACGCTCCGCCTCGCGCTGTTCGTCGGCGTTTATCTCGTCGCCGCTTCCAGCGCGCTCGTGCGCCCTTCGCTCGCCGGCGCGCTGCTGAAAAGCATCAAGGCGTCCCCCGGCATCATGCACGCCACCGCTGCGCTCACCACTTTCGTCGGCCTCGGCCTCC
>JAUYSA010000431.1 GCA_030696545.1 Hyphomonadaceae bacterium | reverse complement strand
CGATCAAGCGGATCACGCTAGGCTCCGGCCCACGTCAGGTGTGGCTGATCGGCCGTCAGCACTCCGGGGAGACGATGGCCAGCTGGTGGATGGAAGGCGCGCTGGATCGGTTGCTGGATCGCGACGACGCGGTTGCGTCCGCGCTGCTCGCCGAGGCCCATGTGCACCTCGTGCCGCTGGTCAACATCGACGGCGCGGCGCGCGGCCACCTGCGTGGCAACGCCGCCGGCCTGGACCTCAATCGCCAATGGCATGAGCCGGATCCGACGGGCGCGCCGGAGATCGCCGCGGTCCTGGCGGCGATGGACAAGACCGGCGTCGACGTCAGCCTGGACGTGCATGGCGACGAGACCCTGCCGCATGTGTTCGTCGACGGCTGTGACATGGACCCGCAGGCGACGTCGGCGCAGGTCGAGGGTGTGGCGAGGTTCAAGGCCGCGCTGCTGGCTGCAAGCCCGGCGTTCCAGACCGCCGTCGGCTATCCCTCCAGCTACGCGGGCGACGCCGCTGTCGGCATGTGCAACCGCGCGCTGGGGCGGCGCTTCGGCGCGGTCGGCCTGACCCTGGAGATGCCGTTCAAGGACAGCCTGGAGGCGCCGGACCCTGTCCTCGGGTGGTCGGCGCAGGCTTCGCGGCGGATGGGCCACGACTGCCTGCCGGCGCTCGCCGCCGCGCTGGGAGGCTGACGCTGTGGCGAACCCACAACACACTCCGCCGCCGGGCGCGCGCACCTCGCCATCGACGCAGCGCAACCGCGAACCGATTCTGCAGGTGTTGAAGGCTTGCCTGCCGGCGAGCGGGACCGTCGTCGAGATCGCCTCAGGCGCCGGTGAACACGCCGCCTACAACGCCGCCGCCCTGCCACATCTCCTCTGGCGTCCCACCGACGCGGACGACGAGGCGCTGGCGAGCATCGCCGCCTGGCGCGATCACCTGGACCTGCCGAACCTCTTGGAGCCGATCCGCCTGGACGCGTCCGACCCCGACGGCTGGCCGATCGACGCCGCGGACGCGGTGGTCAACATCAATATGATCCACATCGCGCCCTGGTCGGCGACCCAAGGGCTCATGGCGGGAGCCGGCAGGTTGCTCTCCAGCGGCGGCGTCCTGTTCCTCTACGGCCCCTATCTGGAGGACGACGTCGATACCGCGCTTGGCAATGTCGAGTTCGACCAGAGCCTGCGACGGCGCAATCCGCTCTGGGGAATCCGTCGTCTGGAAGCGGTGGCCGCCGAGGCGGCGCGCCACGGTCTGGGCTTGAGCGAACGCATCGCCATGCCGGCGAACAACCTATCGCTGATCTTCCGCAAGACCTGAAACGCCCCCCGGAGCCCGCACCAATCGATCAGTCACCCCGACGCACCGGGCGAAGCTGAGGCGTCGCGGCCAGCGCCGCTTCGAAGTCGGGATCGGTGCTTAGGACGACGCATCCGCGCTTGAGCCCGGTCTCCCACCGCGCGGGCACCGACGGGTAGTAGAGCGTCTCCGGAGCGCCGGGCACTGCGTGCACAAGCGAGGGGACTAACGCTCTACCGGGTCCGTAGTCGTCGTATCCGTAGCCCGCGTCGCCCGGCACGGCGAAGTCGTCGATGACGATCACTGAGTGCCGCCAGTATCTGAAAATGAGTGCCAGTTCGTCGGCGAGTGGCAGGTATTCGCGCCAATGCGCATCGAGATAAAACAACGTCTTGGCGTGGATCGTGTCACGTTGGGAAAGTTGCTTTAATACATCTACTGAGTTTGCGTGAATGATTTCAACGTTCGAGTAATTTTCCAGCCTTTTTCTGGCGAAGGCATATGCCGCGCGATCGATCTCGCATGTCACTACTGGCAGTTCGAAACCCGCAAACCACTCGGTCGTCGTCCCCTGATAGGCGCCTGTTTCAACGACCCGCTCGACGCCGGAGTTCTGAATCAAAGACCGGATGAATTCCGCGCGTGCGGTCTGTCCATTCATCGGGCCGCCCCAATGATAGAAATCCCGGACGTGGCCCCGCCGGTGTCGCTCGAGCCCCTGTCGCTCGGCCGACAACCAACTGATGAGCTTATTGTCGATCTTGCGAAGTACAGCGTGGATGTTGAGCATGCTCCTATCCTGCAGGTGCACTTTAGACTTTGTCAGCACAAATTCTCTCGCTGTGGCGTTGAGGGCGAAAAGTTGAGTTGAGAGACCTGCGAGCGCGAGATCGCCTCCGGCGCCGGCGAACACGCCGCGTACAACACCGCGACGCTGCTTCATCTTCTATGGCGCCCGACCGACGCGGACGAAGAGGCGCTTGCCAGCGTCGCCGCCCGTCGCAACCACCTAAGCCTGCCGAACCTGCTGGAGCCGGTGCGCCTGGACGCGTCCGATCCGGGCGGTTGTCCGATCGATGCGGCCGACGCGGTGGTCAACATCAACATGATCCACATCTCACCCTGGTCGGCGACTCAGGGTCCGATGGCGGGGGCGGGCAGGCTGCTCCCCAGCGGCGGCGTGCAGTTCCTCTGCGGCCCTATCTGGAGGACGACGTGGAGACCGCGCTCGGTAATCTCGAGTTCGACGGGAGCCTACCGCGGCGAAATCCGGCCTGGGGAATCCGCCGTCTGCAAGAGGTCGCCGCCGAGGCCGCGCGACAGGGCCTGATGTTGAGCGGACGTATGACCATGCCGGCAAACAACCTGTCGCTGATCTTCCACAAGGCCTGAGCGATTGCTCGCATCCGGCGCCGCACTAACTGGTGCCCCCCGCCCAGAGGTTGGAGTTGCGAACGTGCGGATCTCGGAATTCCGGGTGCGGCGACGCTGGTACCGATTGCGGTCAGGCGACTTCTTCAGACTACTTCCGCCTCCAGATCGAGATCTCGGAATCACGTCCCGATCACCCAGCAGCGTCGATTGAAGTGGCTGACATGTTGCGAGATTGAGCGTGATCACGTGTTGCGCACGACAAGATAATGCACGGGCCGTTCCTGGCTGAGGGCCGGCCCCGCGAGCAGATCCACAACCGAGAACCGCCCTTTGCCCCACTTGAGGATCAGGTAAGGCAGCAAGGTGATCTCCGCCCCGAAAGGGTCCAGCTCTGAGGTGTTTGCCGGCCCATGCTCAGTTGTGTGCTCAAGGAAACACAGGCCGCCGGGGCGCAGGCACGACATCCAGGCGGTGAGGCAAGCTTCCGGGTCGTAGCTGTGGTCGAAGGAGTTGGAGTAGATGAAGTCAACCGCTCCGACCCACTCGGGTTTTACGTCGTGAAAATCCCACTGGATCGTGTTAGGAAACTGCGATGCGGTGTCGGAAATTTCGGTCCCGATCACCTCGCATTCGAGGTACTTGGCGAACCAATTCTGCTCCAGACCGCGCCGCGTTCCGTGACATAGCCCAAAGTGAGCCTCAGGCATCCGGGTCGAGATCACCTCGCTTAGAAACCTAATATTGTCCTCCGAGACGAACACGCGATCGAGCTTGCGGTGATTGCCGTCGGTTTGAATGGCCTTATACCGCTCGTAATCGAACGAGCCGTCTGAGCGCGTGAACTTGTGGAGTACGAAGCCGCGCTCACGATCGCGCTTTAGACGCAGCTTCTCAATGAAACCCATAGTCATTCGTCCGCCCTGCAACTGAGGATGCGACCTTCGCACACGCGCGCGTTTCATCAAACTATGATGCCACGCACCGCGTGGCGGGCGAACGGCGCCCTTAAAGCGGCATCGTCAGGGTGAACTCGACTTCCTCGGGGCGCAATTTTATCGTGATCGCATCCCTCTACGCCATCGCCGAGCCTTTGGCGATCGCCAGTCTGCGACTGCTGGCCACCTGCGATTCAAAACTCCTCCGCCTCGATCAGATACTCGCGGTCTGGCTCAATGCGTGGAGCGAGCTGTGGTTCGCCGCCCAGGACGTCAGCGAAGAACGCCGGAATGTCGCGGCCGTAAACGCGGGCTCGAACCCAGCAGTTATCGACGTAGTAGAGCGAATGCCCGCGAGGCTTTGCCCAGTCGCTCAAGCCGTAGGGCCCACACTGCTCTGCAAACAATGAGAGGGCCTGCGCTGTCGGCGCATCGAGCGTGGACTTTTCGAGGGCGTCCTGGCTGACGCCAGACGGGAGCTCAAGAATGCGAAGGGAATATGCGGTCAAAGGGCCTCCCTGAGGGACTTTGATGCGGCAGCGATGTCCATCGCCCACGCAGGGGAACTTAGGAACGAGCCGATCAGCGGTGATCGAGGTCTTTTAGCAGCGTATCGGCGGTGCCGTAGATGTCGGATCCCGGCCAACTGGCGGTCAATGTAGCGGAGGGGTAGTCGCTCTGCGCTGCTGAGCCGGTCCTTCGGGATGATCGCGTCTTCGACTCCAGAACGTCTGCACGACGCGGACGGTCGGTTCTTCGATGAACGAATGTGAGTGTCGCCTTCGTACTGGCCGATCGTTGAA
>JAUYSA010000421.1 GCA_030696545.1 Hyphomonadaceae bacterium | reverse complement strand
CCTTCGCTTGCGCTCAGGCGTTCGCTCCTCGATTTGGTCCCCCGGACCAAATCGCGCCTTCGGCGCCGTCGCTCACCCCCATGCGGAGCAGGGGGCGGTGGATCGCACTCGTAGCGTTCGAGACGGAGGGGGATGGTTTGGTGTGGCTGCGGCGGTGAGTGCGGCCTCGTCCTTGAAGCCGGAGGGCGTCTAGCCGTGGCGCTTCTCGGTGAGCGCGGCGGCGCCGAACCACCAGCCCAGGACGAAGCTGATGCCGTAGCCGGCGAGTGGGACAGGGTAGGCGCCCATGAGCCACGCCAGCGAAGTCGCAGTAAAATAGACGGCGAGCGCAGCAGCTTTCCATCTGAGCGCTCGGACGTTCCAGAGCAGGAGCGGACTGAGAGCTGCGATGGCGAGGCCGGCAGCCATGGCGATAGCGAGCATGGGAGATTGCCGGGCGGCCATCGTGAAGATGCCTTCGACATGTTCGACGGGCAGGAGCGGATCCGGCCTGACGAGGCATGCGCCGACAAGGGCGGCGAACAGGACGAGGGCCACGAGCGCGCCGCGCAAGCCGAACCTGGCGGCTGCGAGGATGATGGCGGCGAGAGCGAAGGCCGTGAGTTGCGAGATGTCCGGCTGCCACGCGAGAAGGGCGCCGATCAGGATAAAGCATGCGGCGGTGAGCCAGTTGCGCTTACGGTCAGAGGCAGCAATGGCGAGGGGGAGGACGAGCCCGGCAGCGTTGAGCTGAACGGGGCCGAGTTCGACCCAGCGATGAACCCCTTCCTGTCCGGCGCCAATGAAGGACAAGGCAATGACGACAAGCGCGGCCGGCGCCGTCCAGCCCGACAGCCAACCGCGCTGCGCGATGAAGAGGGCCAGGACGCCGGCGACAAGCCACGCGATGGGATTGCGCAACCAGAGGCCGGGAGGCAGCCCGCCAGCCTGCATCACGAACGCGCCGGACGAGACTGCCAGCAATGCGCCGCCTCCGAAGACCAACGCGTTGCGCCAGCGGCCGGTTGGATGATCGCGAGTCATTCGGGGTTCGTTTTCAGCGAGCGTCGATGAGGAGATGCAGCTCTAGGCGTGACTATTCGCGAACGTACCGGCCCGGTGCGGGCTCCAGCCTTGGGATCGATTGGGGGAAGCTGGCTGCGGCATCTATCTTCTTGCCGGAGCGGCGGCCCAGCCAAATTGCCCAGTCGGGCCACCATGAGCCTTCGTTCGCGGTTGTGCCGGCGCGCCAAGCGTCGAGGTCGGCGGGGGTCTCGTCGCTGACCCAGTAGCCGTATTTCTTCTTGTCGGGATGGTTCACGATGCCGGCGATGTGGCCGGACTGTGCGAGCACGAAACGCCCGCCGCCTTTGAGGCGCGAGAGGCCTTTGAAGGAGGCGTCCCACGGTGCGATGTGGTCCTTCTCGCACGCGACGACATAGTGCGGGATCTTGATGTCATCGAGCGAGACGTTGACGTTCTCGATCTCGAAGCCGCCATTGGCGAACAGGTTGTCGCGATAAAGATGCGTCAGGTATTCGCGCGCCATGCGCTCTGGCAGGCGGGTTGAATCCTCGTTCCAGAACAGCAGGTCGAATTTCGGGCGCGCCTCACCGAGTAGATAGGCCTTCACGGCGGGGCCATAGACGAGGTCGTTCGGGCGCAGGTAGCTGAAGGTGCGCGCCATGATGCGCTGGTCGAGATAGCCCTTGCGCTGGGCCTCGATCATGATGCCGGAGATGAAGCCTTCATCGATGAAGGATTTCAGCGGGCCGGGATCGGCAAAGTCTGTGAGGGCGGTGAAGAAGGTGGCGGACTTGGCAGGGTTTTCGGCCTTGGTCTTGTTGAGCAGGGCTAGGCTGAGCGCCAGCGTCGTGCCGCCAATGCAGTAGCCGACGACGTTGACGCCGTCATTGCCGTGGAACTCATCGACCTTGCGCATGGCGGGCAGGACGCCGTGTTCGACATAGCTGTCCATGCCGTAGTCGCGCAGTTCCTCGCGCGGGTTCTTCCAGCTGACGATGTAAACGGCGATGCCCTGTTCGGTGAGCCATTTCACCAGCGATGACTTGGGCTGCAGGTCGAGGATGTAGAACTTGTTGATCCAGGGCGGCACCAGCAGGAGCGGGCGCGCATAGACTTTCTCGGTCACGGGCTCGTAACGGATCAGCTGGAACAGGTCTGTCTCGTGGACGACGTGGCCCTTGGTGGTCGCCAGCGTTTCGCCGACCTTGAAGGCTTCCGGATCGGACAAGGTGACAAGCAGGTCGCCGCCTGAACGCTCCAGGTCTTTCACCAGATTCTCGAGGCCCTCGACCAGCGAACGGCCATTGGTCTCGACCGCCTTCTTGATGGCGACCGGGTTGGAGGCGAGGAAGTTGGACGGGGAGAACAGGTCCACCAGCTGGTGCGTGAAGAAGTGGATCTGCTCGGTGTGCTTCTCGTCCTCGCCGACGGACGCGCCATCAGCGAGGCTTTCGAGATAGGCGGACATGATCTGATACTGCCGGCGCAGATAGTAGAAGAACGGATGCTTGCTCCATTCCTCGTCCGCGAAGCGGGCGTCGGCGGGGCCGCCCTCGCTGGGCGCCTTGGGCATGCGTGCCGCGCCGGAGAGCATGGCTTGCGTCAGCTCGGCATAGAGCGCGGTGGTGTTCTGCCAGAACTGGATGTGGGTGTTGAACGACTTCATCGGGTTGGTCATCCAACCCTGAGCCTGGTTCATCGCGGCGCGCATGTAGAACGGCTGGCCCGGCCCCTCGACGCCCGGATTGCGGATTTCGCGGCGGGACAGGGCCAGGAAAAGGCGCTGAAGCAGGAAGTTTATACGCTGGAAGTTCTGGCCAAGTTCGAAGGCTCCGAGAGAGCTCATTCCATCATTCATCGAGGCGCCCGAAACCGATTTCTGTACCAAAGGTAACACCCCCTCGCAGCGGGTCAAACGCCAGATTGCGAAGGACTTTCTTCGCGCAGCGTTTGCTGCAAGCGCGTTGGGAAAGGCTGCGACGGGGGCTTTGTCGCCCTGCGGCAATTTCGGGTTTCGTGAATCCCGAGGACCCGTGTACACGGGGCGTGGGGATTGCTGCACCTGCTCACTTAATCCTGATCGAAGTCTCTGGAGACATCGCCACACATGCAGCTTGGGTCCCTCTCACGATGGTTGAAGAAGGACGCGCCCGCATTCGAAGGGCAGATGTTCAGCGCTTCGGTGCATGGGCGCGGCAAGGATGTGGTGTTCATTCACGGCCTCGCGGCGTCGCCCGAGTGCTGGGAAGAGGCCGGCGAGTTCCTTGGGCCGGACGTGCGCTGTCATTTGCTGCACATGCGCGGGTTTTCGGGCCTGGCGCCTAGCGGCTTCCGTGAGCCGATGAATTTCCTGAAGCCGATGGCCGATGCGATCGCGGGATATATTCGCACGTTGAAGTCCGGCCCAGTCGCCGTTGTGGGCCATTCGATGGGCGGGATTGTCTCCCTGATCCTCGCCCGCGATCACGCGGATGTGGTTGACCGCCTGTCCGTTGTTGACGTGCCGGCGTTCTTTTCGGTGCTGATCAATCCGTTCGCCACGCCCGGCTCGATCGCCGGCATCGCCCAGCACACGCGCCGAAGCTATGCGAGCAAGACCAAGCCGCAGCTGCATGACGAATTCCGCAGCTCCACGCCGCGGCTGGTAAGCGACCCGGCGATGGTCGATCGTATCGTGCGCTGGGGCATGACGTCTGACCTGGCCACGATCGCCGATGTGATGGCCGAGGTGATGGTGACGGACCTGCGCGGCGATCTTGCGAAGATCGAGGCGCCTGTCGATGTGATCTATGCCTGGGACAAGGGAAGCTCCGGCGCCAAGCTGGGCATCGACCAGGTTTATACGTCGTCCTATCAAGGCCTCGTGCGCGGCAGGAAGCTCAGGATCGACAATGCGCGTCACTACGTAATGCTGGACCAGCCGGATGTGTTTTACGGCGCCGTCCGCGATTGGCTTGCGAGATAGAAGACCGGGACCTTAGATGAGCGAAGCTGAAACCATCGACCTGCGGCGTTACCCCAGCCGCAAGCTGTACAACAAGAATTCGTCCTCCTATGTGCGCCTGCCAGAAGTGGCGGAGATGGTGCGCAAGGGCGCCAATGTGCGCGTGGAAGACACCGAGACGGGCGAGGATGTGACCCGCGCGGTGCTCCTCCAGATCATCATGGAGCAGGAAGGTCATGCCACGGGCGCGATGCTCTCGGCCGACCTGATGATGGACATGATCCGCCTGCACCAGTCGAAGGCGTCGGAGATGATGACCGGGCTGTTCGAACAGTCGGTCGCCTTCATCCGCTCGCAGCAGGAGCAGATCGCCAGCCAGATGACCGGCGCGATGTCTGGCGCGCTTCCCCAGCCGTGGAATGTGTTCGACCCCGCCGCGATGCAGGAGATGCAGCGCGAATACCAGAAGAAGCTTTCAAGCTTCTGGAGCGGCGCGATGCCGGGAATGAACATGCCAGGCATGCCCGGAATGCCAGGCGCGGCGCCGAAGAAGGCCGAAGCTTCCGAGCCAGCCGCCGACGCCGCCGAGCTGAAAGCCCTGCGCGCGCGGCTGGAAGAGCTCGAGAAGAAAGTCGGGAAGAAGTAGTCAGCCCGGCTATTTCGGCGCGTCTTTCCCCGGCCGGTAGTCGCGCGTCGCTTCGGCGAGCACGCCATCCAGCGTCATTGGCGGTTGCTTCCATTTCTCCGCCGCGAAGATCGGCGCCTGGTCCGCGTAGTGCGGCGATGATGCGTCGATCGTTGCCGAGCCATACTGATGGATGGTGTCGATCTTGTACGTGCCATCCGGCGCCCAGTCGGCCATGGCGACATAGGTGTCGCCAGCGCGGCCGGAGCGGAGCTTGTCCTTCATGAGGTCGCCCGCGACATAGACGGCGCGCAGCGTGTCGGGGCCGCCATTGGTGGGCCATGACTGGCTGCCACGCGCAACGCGGCTGACCTCGCTCCATTTCGGATCGATGCGGCCGAGGGACGCCTTCAGCAGCGCGGCGGTCTGCTTCAGGGAGGCGAGCGCCTTGGTGCGGTCATAGGCGCCGTGGATCTGGCTGCCCATCGCGGCCTGGCCGGTGAAGATGGTGAGAGCGGCGTTGCGGTTCTCCATGTCAGCGCGGCCATCCCAGGCGGCCACAATGGCGAGCGCGGCCTTGAGATCGGCATCGCCGCCTGCGTCCACATTCCTGAAGTCAGCCTGCATCTTCCGCACATTGCTGCCGGCGGCGTAGCGATCATCCATCTTGTAGGCGAAGAACTCCTCGCGCGTGATCGACGTGTCGGCGCCGAACAGCTCCTGCGCGCGCAGGCCACGATTGGTGACAAGCGTATCGAGCGCATAGTCTTTCGGATAGTTTTCCGCTTTCAGATTGTCTTCCGGGCCGGAGACAAGCAGGGGCGAGTGGTTCGCGTTGACGATGTAGCCGGACTTCGGGCGGATGATGGAGGGAAGCGTGGTGGGAGATTCCCAGCCCGTCCACAGCGTCTCGGAAATGTCGCCGGGAAGAACCTTGCTGCGATCCCAGCCGGGCACGCGCTTGGGCATGTGCGCGTTCCAGAAATAGGCGATGCCGCCTTTGGAATCGCCGACAATGTAGTTCACCGACGGGATCGCGTTGTACTTGATCTGGGCCGCGCGCCAGTCATCGACCGTCTTCGCCATGTTGATCGCGAGATACTGGTCGAGATGCTTGAAGTCGCCCTTGCCGACATACGACATCGCGAACACGCCCTTGTCGGTGATGTAAACCGGGCCGTGGACCGAAGAGAGGCCGGTGCGTTCGACGGGAACGAGCGCGCCATCGCGCAGGACGTTGTACCTGACCTGCTTGCGCTCGAACGATTTCCACGCGCCGTCCATGCGATACTGCATGGGGTTCTTCTCGTCGTCGACCACCAGTTTGAACGTGTCGAACAGGTCCGGCTTGTTGACGGTGGAGGCCCAGCCGAAATTTGGGCCGACGCCGGTGAGAATGATGGGCGTGCCGGGGAAGAGGCCGCCGATCAGGTCGATGCCTTCTTCCGATTTCAGGCGCGCCTCATACCATGCGACGCGGCCCTCATAAGGCTGGTGCGAGTTGGCGGAGAGGCGGGTGTGGCCATCGGCCGAACGGCTGGGCGCTACAGCGAGGCCGTTGGAGCCAAGCTCGATATCGTCGGTGGTGTTGATGAAAGCCTCGCGCGTCGACTTGGTCGACATCTCCATGTTGGCCCGGCCGGAGAGCAGCGCGTCGATCTCGCCTTCGAAGCCGTAGAACGACATCGGACGGTTGACGAAGCCCGCGATGATGTCGCGCCCGGTGACGGGCATCGTGCGGCCACAGCCCGTCGCGGCATGCTCGGCGCACCAGAGATTGATGCCGGCGGCATAGCCTTCGGCGACGGCTTTCGATTGCGGCGAGGTCTTGGTGTCGTATTCGCGATTGACGATCTGTGTGTTCCCGAGGGCGAGGATCATGTCGTCGGACTTCGCGCCGCTGTCGCCAACGATCTCCGACAGCGTGCCACGGCTGGCCCGGATGACTTCCTCGATGTTCTTCCAGTCATCCTCGGCGTGCGCGTAAGCGAGGCCATAGGCGACATCCGCGTTGCGCTTCCCGTAGATATGCGGAACCCCGAACTTGTCGCGAATAACGCGCGCATCGTATTTCGCCGCGATGGTGCGCGCGGTGGCGGTGTCGAACTCACCGGCGGCCATATCGGTTGGCGTGGTCGCGCAACTGGCGACCATAGCAAGGGCGGTTGCGGCAAGAAGACAGGTGCGAATAGCCATGGGATTTCCTCGTTGCTTCAAGGAAGCGTAAGCCCATGCAAATCGTAAAGCCAGTCAGCCACGACAATGGCCTTCCGTGTCACCCCGTGACTAGAAGGGTTTCTCCCCCAAGCGCTTCAGCACGTCAGCAGCAAACTCCGAGAGCGTGTCGTCTCTTGCGCCCATGACGACGATCAGGTCGCCCGGTTGGGCGAGGTCGACCAGCTTGTCGCCGCAGGCGGGGCGGTCGGGCAGGGCGTAGGCTGTGCGGCCGGCGGCGGTGACGCCTTCGGCGATGATGTTGGAGCCCATCGACTTGTCGACCGTGCCGCCGAAATAGGCGGGCTCGGGCATCAGGAGGATGTCTTTGGCGGCGATGTCGCGCGCGAACATTTCGATGAACTGGTCCTTCATCTGGCGGATCGGGCCGTAGCCGTGCGGCTGCCACATGACGAGCAGGCGGCCGGGGAATTGATGCAGGGTGGAAAGGGTGGCGGCGATCTTGTCGGGGTTGTGCCCGAAATCGTCGATGACCGTGATGTCCTTCGCGGTTCCCACGACCTCAAGGCGTCTGCGGATGCCGACGAAGTTCATCAGCGCCATGGTCGCTTCACGCAGGCTTAGTCCGCACGCGCGGGCAGCGGCGATGGCGGCTAGGCCGTTGGAGAGATTGTGCCGGCCCGGCGTCTGCAGGCAGATGCGCTGGCGCTCGCCCGTCGATTTCTCGGTGACTATGCACGACATGCCATCGGGCTGCGTGACGAGGTCGGAGATCGAGAAGTCTGCGCTCGTATCAGTGAGCGAATAGGTGAGGGCGTTGGGGTGGTTCACTTCGGCGGCGAGGCGCTTCGTTTCATCATTGTCGAGGTTGAGGACGGCGACCTGCGCCTTCGAGATGAAATTGGTGAACAGGCGGCGAAGTTCGTCCATCGATTTGTGGTCGAGCGCGATGTTGTTCAGCACAGCGATGGTGGGGTTGTAGAGCGCGATGGAGCCATCGCTCTCATCGACTTCGGACACGAAGATATCGCCTTCGCCCACGATGGCGGACGCAAACGGGAAGTCGCCCGCCACGAAATTCTTCATCACCGCGCCGTTCATCACGGTCGGGTCGCGTCGCGTCGCGTAGAGAATCCAGCCGATCATCCCCGTCGTGGTCGACTTGCCAGACGTGCCGCCAACCGCGATCGATACCTTCGCGCTGTTGACCAGCTGCGCCAGCAATTGCGGGCGCGTCACCTGCGGGCAGCCAAGCTGTTTCGCGGCGACAACATCAGGCACGGTGTCTTCGACGGCGGCGGACGTGACGAGAAGCTGTTCCTTGCGCGTCACGCCTGAGCCGTCCTGCGGATGCAGCCCGATGCCGCGCGCTTTCAGGAAATCGAACTTGCCCGCCGTCCGCCCGGCGTCGAGCGATCGATCAGACCCCTCGACATCATGGCCCCGCGCCTTGACGATCAGGGCCAGCGGCAACATTCCGCTGCCGCCAATGCCGCAGAAGAAATATGGCCCGGCATGTTCTAGTGTATTGGGGGCGAGGGCGGTGTTTGAATCGGACATGATCCGGGTGTCTCAGCGGGTGGCGTATGGGGTCAAGTGAAAAGGTGTTCCGTATCGGCCTTGTTGCCCCCGGAACGCGCATGTCGAAGTCGCTGGCGCAGAAGGCGATCGAGGTCGCGGCCCGCCAGTATGGCGACCGGGTCGAGTTGTTGTTTCACCCGCAATGCTTTGAGCAGGCCGGTCATTTCGCCGGCACAGATCGCGCCCGGATCGATGCACTGGTCGAGGTTGCGAACGATCCGGAGATCGACGCCGTCTGGCTGGCGCGCGGCGGCTATGGCGCCTGCCGCGTCGCCGAGTATGCGATCCCGCAGCTGCATGAACATGCCCGCGCCAAGAAATGGCTCGGCTATTCAGACGCCGGCTTTTTGCTGGCAGGGCTCTACAAGGCCGGGTTCAGCCAAGTCGCCCATGGGCCGATGCCGGTCGATCTGATCCGCGAGGATGGCGAGCAGGCTGTCAGGCGTGGCCTCGCCTGGCTGGTCGATGGCGCGGCATCCGCGCTGGAGCGGGGCGTCACGCCTGGCCACCCGAACCTCGCTTTCAACCTCACCATCCTCAGCCAGCTGCTCGGCACGCCGCTGGAGCCGAAGCTGGAGGGGCATGTCCTGATGCTGGAGGATGTGGGCGAGTACATGTACCGCATCGACCGCTATTTTTACCACGTCACCTCGAACGCGCATGTCCGGCGCGCTGCCGGCATCCGCCTCGGCCGCTGTTCGGCGGTTCCCAAGAACGATCCCGATTTCGAACTCACCGAAGAAGAAGTCGCCCGCTTCTGGTGCGAGCGGTCAGGCATTCCCTATCTCGGGCGCGCCGATATCGGCCACGACAGCGACAACAAGGTCGTGCCGTTTGGTTGAGCACGATTGAATCAATACAGGCCACGCAGGTTCCGCCGCATGCACACTTGTCATCCCGGGCGAGCGTAGCGAGACCCGGGACCCATTGAGCAAGACCGACTACCTATAAATGGTTCCCGGCTCTTCGCTCCGCTACGGCCGGGATGACAAGAGTAATCACTTGGCATCAATCCTAGTTTGGCAGATTGGCCTACTGCGCCACCCAGCCGCCATCGATCGACAGCGCCGCGCCGTTGATCTGGTTCGCCGCCTCGCCGGTGAGGAACACGGCCAGAGCCGCGACATCCGACACTTTCACGAACTCCTTCGTGGGCTGCGCCGCCAGCAGCACGTCCTTCACGACCGACTCTTCTGATATGCCGCGCGCCTTCGCCGTATCCGCGATCTGGTTCTCCACCAGCGGCGTGCGCACATAGCCGGGGCAGATCGCATTCACGCGGATGCCGAACGTGGCGCCTTCCAGCGCGATCGACTTGGTGAAGCCGAGAATGCCGTGCTTGGCCGCCACATAGGCGCTCTTGAACGGCGAGGCGACCAGCGCGTGCGCCGACGCGATGTTGATGATCCGCCCCCATTTCTGCTTCTTCATGTCGGGGAAGGCGAGGCGCGTGGTGTGGAAGGCCGAGTTGAGATTCAGGTTGATGATGAGGTTCCACTTCTCGACCGGGAAATCCTCCACCGGCGATACGTGCTGCACCCCCGCATTGTTGACGAGAATGTCCACCGGCCCCAGCGCCTCGCGCGTCATCGCGAACATCGCCTCGATCTGGTCTGGCTTCGTCATGTCCGCGCCCGAATAGAGGCACTTCACCTTGTAGTCGCTTTCGATCGAGGCCCGCAGCTTCTCGATCGCTGCGGCGTCGCCAAAGCCGTTGATGACGATGTTGTTCCCCGCCTCGGCCAGCGCCCGCGCGATTCCCTCGCCAATGCCGCTTGTCGATCCTGTGACGATTGCTGTGCGGGCCATGGAAATTCCTCTTTTGCGGTTGTGTTGTCGCCCCGGCGAGGCGGTCAGGCAATCGCTATCGAACTGCTTCCGCGTTCCAGCCGCCGCTTGCCCGCAGCACAGGCGTTTCAGTCGATCTGGCGAAGCCTGGATACCGTCCCGCAGCCCCGCAGGATTTGCAAACGATATCGATTATCGAAAAAATTCTCCCGCTACTCCCTTGTAGCGGCTAAGAGTAGGGACACGTAATGTCGTAATGCGCGCCGCATCCCCCCGGAAGTCATTGGCGCGCAAACAGGGAGTCAGAAAGATGGCGGGTAGCCCGACGGCGCTTCAGTATCTCGACAAGGCAGTCGGAACGCTCCGGCAGCTTGGCCTGCTTCCCGACAAGAAGGGCGAAGTCGCGCCCGTCGTCGCCCTGCTCAACCAGATCAGTGAGCTTGAGCCCGACAAGGTGACGACGATCGCCCGCACGCTCGACCAGATGTCGGTGTTCAACGACGTGGTGCGCGAGCATATCTCGGCCATCACGGTGGGCGAGCGCTACCAGGAAATCACCAACGCCTTCAACTCGATCCGCGACGACGCCAAGGGCCTCGTGGACCAGTACGCCGACGGCAAGATCTCCACGATGGAGCGGCTGTCGAACGTCTGGATGAAGATGACGCGCGGCGACATCTCGGCCCGCTTCGACAAGATCAAGGACATTTATCTGGACGTCCAGAAGGACACCAAAGTCCAGATCGAGAAAGAGCGTCTGATCCTTGAAGCCTACATGGATTTCCGTGGCGCCCTGAAGAACTCTGAAGTGCTGGCGCTCGACGTGCTGAAGACAGCCGAGGGCAAGCTTGAAGACGCCAAGACAAAAATGAAGGCGGCATCCGATGCCGTCGCCGCCTACACCGGCACGGAGCCTGCGGAGCGTTCCAAGCTCGAACTGCTGCGCGACGAGGAACTACGCCGCCTGCAGGCCGAGGAAGGCCGCTATCAGGTCGCCAAGGACCTCTCGGACAACATCACCATCGGCTACAACACATCCGAAGTGATCATGGCGCGCCTGGTGCAGACCACGAACGCCAAGGAGCGCATCTATGCGCAGTCCGTCTCCTTCTTCGGCACCAACGAGATCGTGCTGACGGCCTTGTCCGCCACCTTCACCGGCATGTTCGGCCTGCATGAATCGACGCAGGCGCTTGAGAGCATGAAGAAGGGCATCGACCAGTCGCTCGAAACCCTCAGCGAGATCGGCAGCAAGGTTCAGGAAGCGGCCCTCAAGGCCGGTTACGGGCCGACGATCTCCGCCGCCGCCGTCAAGAAGCTGGTGGATTCGGTGGTGTCCTACCAGGAGCGCTCGATCGGCATCATCTCCGAAATGCGCAAGCTGGCGACCGAGAACTCGAAGGAAATCCGCGACGCCGTGGAAGACGGCAAGAAACGCATGGCGCACCTGATCGAACAGGGCGCCGCCGTTGCCCTGATCGCGCGCACGTCCTGAGCATGGCCTGATGAGCGAAACAGCCGTTCCGGTGAAGGTGGGGGCGACAGCTCCCACCTTGCCGGTCGAACCCCGCAAGCTTGACGACGTGATGCTCGCCATGGACGTGGTCGACACGCTGCGCCATCGCGTGCGCATCGTCGATCAGGAGCTGAACGAGGATGCGCGTGAGGAACAGCTGATCGCCCGGCTGAAGGAAATCTATGGCGCGCAGGGGATCGAGGTTCCCGACAAGATCCTGAAAGACGGCGTGAAGGCGCTGGCCGAGCAGCGCTTTGTCTATAGGCCGCCGGCCGACACGTTCTCCGTGAAGCTGGCGAAGCTGTATGTCAGCCGGAAGAAATGGCTGCCGACGGCGCTTACCTTCACCGGCGCCATCGCCGCGCTTGCCATCGGCTGGCAGGTGCTCTGGGCAATCCCGCAGGCGAATGAATGGAAGGCGATGCCCGCGGAAATCTCGCGCGTGCTGGCAGAGGGGCAGGCGCTGGCGGTTGATCCCGCCGTCGATGCGCAGCTCGGCAACATCGCCGCCGAAGGCCAGCGCGCCGTGGCG
>JAUYSA010000048.1 GCA_030696545.1 Hyphomonadaceae bacterium | reverse complement strand
GTGCTCGACCACGATCACCGAGTTTCCAAGATCGCGCAGCCGCCGCAGTGTCACAAGCAGCCGCTCATTGTCCCGCTGGTGCAGGCCGATCGAAGGTTCGTCGAGCACGTAGAGCACGCCGGACAAACCCGAGCCGATCTGAGACGCCAGACGAATACGCTGACTCTCTCCGCCCGACAGCGTGCCTGACCCGCGCGACAGTGTCAGATACTCAAGGCCAACATCGTTCAGGAATTGAAGCCTGTCGCAGATCTCCTTGAGAATCCGGACCGCAATCTCATTCTGCTTCTTGGTCAGCGTCTTCGGCAGCGCGAGGAACCAGTCACGCGCCGCCTTGATCGACAGTCCAGCCGAGTCCGAAATGGTGTACTTGTTGAGCTTCACGCTCAGTGCTTCCGGCCGCAGGCGTTCCCCCATGCAGGTCGGGCAGGGCGCAGCCGACTGGTAACGCCCGATCTCTTCGCGCATCCACGCCGAGTCGGTCTCGCGGAACCGCCGCTCCAGATTGCCGACCACGCCTTCGAATGGCTTGGTCACTTCGTAACGGCGCATCCCGTCGTCAAAGACGAAGTCCACTTCCTCTTCGCCCGTGCCGTTCAGGATGATGTCGCGCACCTTCTCGGGCAGCTTGTTCCACGCCGCATCAACCGAGAACTTGTACTTCTTCGCCAGCGCCTTGATCGTCTGTTCCTGCAGCGGCGAAGCAGACTTGCCCCACGGCGCAATCGCGCCCTCGCTCAGGCTTTTGTCAGTCTCTGGCACGACCAGCGCCGCATCAATCTTCAGTTGCTCGCCAAGACCGTCGCAGGCTGGGCAAGCGCCGAACGGGTTGTTGAACGAGAACAGCCTCGGTTCGATCTCCGGGATCGTGAAGCCCGAAACGGGGCAGGCGAACTTGGCCGAGAAAGTCAGCCGCTTCGGCTCTTCGCCTTCCTTCACCTTGTCCGCAAACTCCGCAACCGCGATGCCGTCCGCCAGTCCCAGCGCCGTCTCAAAGCCCTCGGCCAGCCGCTGTTCCATCCCGGCCTTGATGACGATCCGGTCCACGACGACGTCGATGTCGTGCTTCAGCTTCTTGTCCAGCTTCGGCGGGTCTTCCAGTTCGTGATACTCGCCATCCACCTTCACGCGCGCAAAGCCGCGCTTCAGCAGGTCCGCGAATTCTTTCCGGTACTCGCCCTTCCGTCCGCGGATCATCGGCGCCAGCAGGTGGAACCGCGTCCCCTCGCCAAGCGCCATCGCCTTGTCGACCATCTGCGACACGGTCTGCGCCTCGATCGGCAAGCCAGTCACGGGCGAATACGGCACGCCCACACGCGCCCAGAGCAGGCGCATGTAATCGTACACTTCCGTCACCGTCCCCACGGTCGAGCGCGGGTTACGGCTCGTCGTCTTCTGCTCGATCGAGATCGCCGGCGAGAGCCCGTCAATCCGCTCCACATCCGGCTTCTGCATCAGCTCGAGAAACTGCCGCGCATACGCCGACAGAGACTCCACATAGCGCCGCTGCCCCTCGGCATAGATCGTGTCGAACGCCAGCGAGGATTTGCCCGAACCGGACAGGCCGGTGATCACCACCAGCTCGTTCCGAGGAATATCCACGTCTATGTTCTTCAGATTGTGCTCGCGCGCGCCGCGCACGCGGATGGCGTTAGGCTCGGATGACATGAACTAACCCGGGGAGCTGATCGAAGTTTATTGCCAGACGGACGTGCGCTGAGTCGATTGCCGAGCCAAGAACATAAGCGGAACAATAGCCGCTGTCTTGTGCCCAGCCCAATCTTTCACCCGCCCGGCGAATATGGCCCGCAGGGCAGGGCACGCAACCGCGTCATTGAGTCATTGCTGACGAGGGGGTGGCAGCATTCCCCGCCTGCTGGCCCGGAAGTGGGCTAGGGTGCCTTTTCAACAGGAGACCAGCCCATGGGCGCGCTATTCAACATCGTCGGGCGAATCATCAGCACGTTGCTGGGCCTGCTCCTCGTTCTGGGCGGTACTGTATGGATCCTTCAGTCGTTCAATATCGCCTTCAACCAGCCAATGGACGCCCTCGGCGGCGAGCGCAGCTTCATGGTCGATGACCGGCAATGGGCGGTCTATGGCTTCATCGCGATAGCCATCGGCCTAATCCAGATCGGCTGGAGCAACACGCGCAGGCGCGGCTGACCTCATTTTCCAGCTGAGACGACCATCTGAGACGAGATGGGAAATTGAACCGCCGCGAATCCTTCGCTAACTCCACGGCATGTCCCAACACCCGTTCCGCATCGCCCGCTCGAAAACCGGCCTCGGCATGTTCGCCACCCAGCGCATCCCGAAGAACACCCGCATCTTCGAATACACCGGCCGCATCATCACCAACGAGGCCGCCGACCGCCTGCCGGGCAAGCCGCGCTATCTCTACGACCTCAACAAGAAGTTCACCCTCGACGGCTCGCCGCGCTCAAACCTGGGCCGCTACGCCAACCACTCCTGCCGCCCCAACGCCGTCGACTACAGCTATCGCGGCCGCGTCTATGTCAAATCCCTCCGCGCCATCGAGCCGGGGGAGGAGATCACCTACGATTACGGCAAGATCTATTTCAACGCCTTCATCGGCAAGGAAAACTGCCTCTGCGTGAAATGCGTCGCCCGCCGTGAACGTGAAGCCGCGCAAAAACCAAAGCGCGCCGCCGCCTCCGTCCGCATCGACAAAAAGACCAAACGCTAGATACGAAAACGCCGCCCCGCAGAAGCACATCGGGGCGGCGCATCGTCGTTGCATTCAGCTGACTAGCAGCGATGGTCTTTCTTCGCGATCTGACGACCCGCCAGAACGCCACCAAGGCCGCCGATCACTGCGCCTTCGGATTTCGCGCCGCTGCCGGCAACCTGGCTCCCGATCACCCCGCCAGCAACGCCACCCACAATCGCGCCCTGGTTGGACGCACGCTGGCGATCACGCTCGCACTGTATCTTCGCCTCAGCCGCACGCTCGGCAGCCGCTGCACGGCTTTCCGCTGCAGCGATCCGCTCATTGCTGTCATCAACAGACGCCAGCTTCACGGGCTTACCGCTTTCGTCTTCCACACGCTCAATCGCGCTCGGCGGCGGGTTGGCCGCTCCGACAGCAAAGCTCACGCCTGCCACCGCAAGCGCACCCGCGACACCAGCCGCAATAAGGGGAATGTTGGCCATAGCCTTCTCCAGTTCTCTTTCGATCGCTGGAGTAATGAACTTAGCGCATGTGAGTTCCATTGCCCCAAACGGCAACCAGATCATCCGTGTCCGGATGGCCTCACAAGATTCGCGTAAAGGGCGAGCGCGTTAACCGTGCCCCTTACTGCACCTGCACGAAC
>JAUYSA010000315.1 GCA_030696545.1 Hyphomonadaceae bacterium | reverse complement strand
CCCTTTGGGTCTTCGTCGTATGGAATTTCACGGATCTCTTCCTCAGGTTCATCGCCACTTGTTTCAACTACTCCATCCATGCTTGGTTCCACGGGTTCAGCAATGTTGTCATCACCATCCCCGAGGTTGAACTCGATCAGACCACCATCGACCGCATTGTACATATCTACTTTTAATTTTTTCTTTATTGTTAAAACATGTTTCGTGTGAAAAAGGGAATACAATTGTAAAAGTTTTTAAAACAAAGTTTTCCGCGCTCTTTTCCAAAATTTACACACTGGATCATTTTCTCCAA
The DNA here is from genome assembly GCA_030696545.1 of Hyphomonadaceae bacterium. Classification (GTDB taxonomy): domain Bacteria; phylum Pseudomonadota; class Alphaproteobacteria; order Caulobacterales; family Hyphomonadaceae; genus UBA7672. Next base: position 5,096 of record JAUYSA010000315.1, on the reverse strand, counting down.
ACCACTCGGAAAACGTCGTACACCATCGCACTGCTTCGTCCGATGTCTTTGGCAATATCCTATTCCAGAGCTTTGGGCACATGACACTCGCATCCCATTCATCAAAAACGTAGTCTAGACGTTCGTCGGTAAGTCCATCTTGAATATCCAGCGCTCTCTTGTAATAACACTTTAGCAATTTGACAAGTTTCACGCGTTCTTTTTCATCGTGTTTTTTCAAATCAAATTCCCCTAGTTTCACGACATGAGTTTCTGATGAAATTCCTTCCGGCGCTTCTCCCTTTTCGAGAGTACGAAACAACACTGGGACATGCGTCAATGCGGAAACGCGTGCCGCCTCCAAACTAACAGGGGTCAGCGATTTGATCACGGTATCCTGCGGCAATGTGCACGGGGAAATTTCGTATTTTGTGCCGTCGAGTGAATAGATTAGAAATGCTTTCATGCGCTTTGTATCTCTGCAACAAATTTAAAAGAAAGTATGATTTATTTCCAAATTAATTTCTTTTCCTTTTTCCTTCACACGCACATATTAAAATAGTGTCAAACACAATGAGCATAGAACAAGACTGTCACCCCAATTCTTCGTCAGAAAATAGAACGCGAGAATTCGTCTTTTCGATTTTCGAGACGCTCAAAACAACTCTCTCGTCCAAGCTCTTAATTTTGTTGTATACAATCACTGTCATGACGGTGAAATATTTGCTGGATACAGTGTTCGCGAGGAAATGGTCTTTGGTTGTATATTCGGAAGATTTCAGAGGGTATGGATATAATTCATTGTGTATCGGAGATGAAGGTAGACGGAGAAATTTTCCAAATAGCGCGACACTCGATGAATTTGTTTGTGACGGTGTCCATTTCAAAAAATTTGGGCCTGTTTCATTCTGTTACAAGATTTCAGCTCGTTCCGCTAAACAAATAGATGCGTTATTGAGAAAGCTAGAGTACAGGAACTTTGAAAACGAAACTCCACGTGACACTATTAAAGTCAGCAAGACGGTTGATAATTACATTGCAACTGTGAGTCTGACACGGGATGAATTTTCAAAGGATAAGCTTATTCTAGCTTCCGGGGTGTTCGAAAAGATCAAACTGATTGCTGACAGAGCATTTGATAAACACTACAATCCGGAAGGCTTTGGCCGAAAAGCTACACACATCTTGCTCAAGACTACGAAAAGAACTGGGAAATCATCTGTTGCGTATGCTCTCGCGGCAGAGTACAACGCCAGACTCAGATTTTTATCTCCCGATGACTTTGTCGTGGGATTACCACAAGTGCCTGACGAAGGTGTTGTTTTTGTGGTGGACGAAGCTGACGAGTTTTTCAGCGGAATTGCAACTCGCAAATGTGGCGGTGAAGTAGCCCTGGCGAACTTCCAATTCTTCGCAGACACGATCTTGATGCAGCCAAAAACATTGCTCATTTACACCACGAATCATCCGGAGAAAATCGATTCGAAATTCCTCGCCAGATGCAAGCATTCTACATTTGAGATTGGATGCTTTGATAAATCACAGGCAAAGCGTTATCTTGCGCTGTTCAAGGGATTCGAGAACGACGACCACTTTATCGAGGGCGGAACTGCTCAGGATTATCAGGAATACGTTGACGAAACTAGGTCAAAAAATATTGTGTAATCAAAGTGTCACTTGAACAACCTCTGGAAAATTAATTATTGCAATTTCCATCGATATTCTTCTGGTATTTGATTTGGTACGTATGGCGTATAACGCGGGTATTCTGTCGAATACATTACTGGGTTCTGGGGCTCTGGAGCGACAGATTCCTCAGCGTCGACAAGTACTTGGCATGCATCTTCATATTCGTCAGGATTGACCATTTCATAACATCTTTTCTTTGGATTGTATTGCATTTGAATTCTTGGAGCAATTGGTTCTTGGACATGGCAAGCATTACCTTCGCTTCGATAATTCGCGCGCGACACGCTTTTCTCTGGGCTAGTTTGTGTCGCTATCGTCTGATTTCTTGGAGCATCATATTCCCGGACATACCGAGCATCTTCGCCATTTCGATCTCGCTCTCGCTCGCGTGACATTCTTCTTCCGGTGCTTCGACGTCTCATCATTGGGTTTCGTTCTCTGTCAGATCTTCGCGTGCGGCGGCGAGAATCTTCCTTTCTCGTGTTTGCTGTATTCACGCACAGAGCAACGTATTCGTTCAGATGGATGTCGAATAGTTTTGGAGGTTCTTCGGAGAGTGCCTTTTTCATGTTTTCTTCCGAATCAAAACTAACAAAGGCATACTTCTGTTTCTGTGTATTCATGCAGCTTGCGGGAATCACGCATTTCGTAACATGACGAAATACTTTTACAATGTCATTTTCATTCGCCTCACTCGGGATGTTCCCCACAAACACCGTGTAGTAATCTCCCATTTTATTTTCTTTTTTCTTTTCCATGTGAAATATTGTTAAAAAATGGACAATTACTTTTTTTTCACGGTGGAAAATGGATAGGCGGAAAAAAAATGTGGAGGAAAAAATAGATACACACAACTCAAAATAACCATCCACATTGTCTCGACGCAAATGTTTTCTCACTCACGTCGTGATCAAGAAGAACAAGAAACCGAAGTCGGCCGAAAGATTGTACCTTCTCACACATTTCATCCTTTTTGTCCGCGCGACTAATCAAACGGTCTGATAACTCAAATCGCGTGATCCCGCCGCACAGAATTGCGCCACATTTGACTATAAAATAGCCAAAGTTTCCACTTCCTGGAGCACGTTGTAGCTCATTTTCTGGAAGATTATTAAGTAGAATACGGGAACCCGTGTGACCGGATTCCCACTGTTGCCTGCGTTGTTTTTTTGCAGTAGGACATGGTCTTTGTTACACCACAGACGAAACACACAATATCCATGCACCCCTCTTTGTAGTACCTCCTTTGTCGCCCGGTCTCATAGCGGTGAAATCGAATGAGGGCTGTGTTGTACACCCTATGCACCTCCGGGATGGCTAAAAACACAAGAAATAAATTTATATTCCTATGTTAAATTTCTTTTTTTCACACACACGTAAATTTAACATAACCGAAAACCATTTTTCACACACACCAACACTTTTTTTTGGCGCCTTTTAATTTTAAAAAAATGTGGACATCCAAGCGCAGAAGACAGGGTGAAAAGAGGGAGATTGCGCGAAGAAATTACACCGAGGAGCTGCGAGAAGAATTAAGTGTCACGACCCCGGACAAATTGCTCAAAGTCGCAGACAGTATCCGGGACATGGCATTGGAGATGATGCCGAGATATCATAGCAAAGATGCAAAATACACGTCATGGAAAAATTCGCTTGGCAAGATGTTGACTGCAATCGGAAGACATCTCACAGAGACTGAAATTGGGGAAATTGGAGAAACAAAAAGCGAGATGATCGATAAATGGAGTAAATTACTCAATGTGTCTTCTGTCATGCACGGATATGTGGAACCAAGTGCCAGTCTAAAGCCATTTGAAGAGCGCGTCAAAGAAAAGTTGGAGTACATGGATTTACCGTGGAAAAGCAAACTTCCGGTTATTTGTTTCCAGCACATTCTGAGCTTCAATAGGCATACCAAAGTTTTGTTTGGCCTCGTTTTTTCTTGCAAGACTCTATTCATGCAACTATGTTTGCCAGAATCTTCCGGCTTCTCGTCGACTACAGCGTCGCATGTTTTGAAGCCATCTCAAGTTTCTCGTGGCGTACAGTTTCGAGCGATCTACACTCGTCCGCAGATGGATCCTCTCGCCATCAAGGACTATCTGTTGTTCACCAAGATGCATGTTCATTCTCTCGTGTTTCCTGATCTCAGATGGTGTTATCATCGAGTTTCCAAGCCGACACATACTAATCAATTACAACATCATCGTCGCAGGTCTGGTAACGCACGGAAGAAAAATCCCGAGAAACTCAAGAATAACGTCCTTTTGATGCGCTCGAGAATCGGGTTTTCTCAGCGCACGCCAGCGGATCGAGCTTTTGCAATCTGCGACTACGTTCTCTCGGTTATGCTCCACAATCTCACATATCTAGAATTTGGTAGCTTTGCTACCAACTGTTTTTCGAACTCTCCGCCAAACCAATATGGCAATGACATTAGCGAAGTATTTTTCGCAAGACTGTTTGGAAATCTCAATGCATCTGGATGTGATTGTGCTCAGCTCAGATTGGTGTTCGCATGTCCAGATCGAGCGGAGTCTGGGTTTTCGTATTTGTGTCGACCCTTGAATACAGATGAAAAGATCAACATATTTATTAGGTATTGCGGCGCCAGGGTCAAGGTACTCGGATGCAACTTTCAGAAAATGGACAAGATGGTTGAAAAGATTCACGGGAATATTGTATTGAAAAAGAGTTCGTTGAATGACGCTTACTTTATGCTCCGTCGCGCTGAGGTCGGTAATCCGCGTCACCTATGTTTGATGTCGACTGGAAAAGATGCGATACTCTGGTTTCAATGCTCTTACATCAACATCAATTGCCCGGATCCTAATTGCATCGACCCATGGTTTTCTGTACGGTCATGGAACTATTAATCTTTGTGAATTTCGAATATTCTTATTAAAAAATAATCTTTGACCACCTCCGAGAGGAATCCGGGAGCTGTCTGGTCAAAGTTTTCTTTTCGCGGGAATAAACAGTGTATTTAATCATTTAATTTCTGGCGTTTCCATAGATTTAAGGATTTTCGCAATTATCCATGTTTCACACTGAAATTCTTGGCAAACTCACTTCCGGGAGTGGGTCGAGGATGCAGAAAAGGATAGGCTCTTAAATCTATGGAATTACTAGACATTTAATTCTTTTCAAAAAGACTTTTTGAAATCCATGCTTAAAACTTCAATGTGCTTGATGAGCTCTTGGATAACCTGTCCGTGATCAATCTTTCCTTCCAGTTCCTTCTTGAGCTTGTCATTGGCTTCCATGATTTTAGCGATAAAGTTTGCTTGGATATCCAACTGAGTCATGAGATCCGAAACCCTGAGCACCAAGGAATTGTTTTCGTCTTCGAGTGCGGGTATCCGAAGTGCCAAAGAACTGTTGTCTTTTTCGAGAGTTGATATCCTGTGTACCAGGGTGTAGTTTTC
>JAUYSA010000226.1 GCA_030696545.1 Hyphomonadaceae bacterium | reverse complement strand
AGCTGGTCGACGCCGTCGCCATTGAGGCCCGAGATCATGACCACGTCGGAATAGACGCCTGTATCGAACAGCGTCTTCGCCGCGGCTAGCAGTCCGCTCCGCTCGACCAGATCGATCTTGTTCAGAGCGAGCACGGCCTTGATCCCAAGCTCCTTCAGGCGGGCGATGATCGCCTCGTCTTCCTCGGGGCCTTCATATTCACCACCGCCTTCGGGCTGATAGGTCGCGCCGGTCCAGTGCCGCGCATCGATCAGGTGGACGATGCCATCTGCATCCCCAGCGCCTTCCCAGGCAGACTTGACCATCGCCCGGTCCAGCCGCCGCTTGGGCGCGAATATGCCGGGCGTATCGACGAGAACGACCTGGCTGTTGCCACGCATCATTACGCCACGGATCGGAAAGCGTGTGGTCTGGACCTTGTGCGTGACGATAGAGACCTTGGAGCCCACCAGCCGGTTCACCAGCGTGGACTTGCCTGCGTTAGGAGCGCCAATGATGGCCGCAAAGCCAGCGCGCGTGTCGGTCATGACGAAACTCCGATAGCGGCCAGCATCTTCTGGGCCGCGTCCCGCTCGGCATGTTGCTTGGACGCGCCAGAGCCGGAGACGGGTTCGTGGCCCTGTATCAGCACTGCAGCCGTAAAGACAGGGGCATGATCCGGTCCCTCCCGGGCATCGTGACGGTAATTTGGCGTGGGCAGGCCCTCGCCTTGGGCCCATTCCTGAAGCGCGGACTTGGGATCGCGCGGCTTGTCGTTGCTGGCCTTGAGCAGCGCAGACCAGTGCTGGGTGATAAATTTCTCGGCTGCTTTCAAGCCACCGTCGAGGTAAACTGCCCCGATCACGGCCTCTGCGGCATTCGCGAGCAGTGAGCGCTTGGTGGGACCGCCGGTCGCCCGTTCCGAGTGGTCGACGATGAGATAGTTACCGAGGCCCAACTCCGCCCCAACGACTGCGCATGTGTCGCGGCTGACCAGCGCGTTGAGACGCGGCGCAAGGTCGCCCTCACGCAAGTCCGGGAAGCGCACCATCAACGCCTCGACGATGACGAGGCCGAGCACACGGTCGCCAAGGAACTCCAAACGCTCATTGCTCCACGCCACGGCCTTGCCCTGCGTGGCGCTGCGATGGGTCATCGCGCGGTCGAGAAGCAGGGGGTCCTTGAAACGGTACGCGATCGCGGCTTCACATGCTTCGCGTTTTTCCGGCGCAAGGCCGGGAGCTGCTTCGGCGCCTCGCGCGCGATTGCGGCGGCGTTTTCCCGTGTGGCTGGAGTTGGGGCGCGTCACAGCTGCGTACCGGCTGGCAAAGCTTCGATGACAACTTGCGCCTGCGCGTAGGGGTATTCATCGGTGATGGTGAGGTGGATAAAGCATGTCATCCCCGGAGGCGTGAGTTTCGCCAGCCGCTCCGCCGCCCCGCCCGTCAATGAGAAGGTCGGCTTGCCGGTGGGCAGGTTGACGACGCCCATGTGCTGCCAGTGAACGCCGCGGCGTGGAACGCCTGTGCCGAGCGCCTTGGCGCACGCCTCCTTGGCGGCGAAGCGCTTGGCGTAGGTCGCAGCTCGCTGCTTGCGACGATCAGCCGTGCGGCGTTCAACATCCGTGAAGACGCGTTGCGTGAAGCGATCGCCGAATTCCTCGAGCGATTTCTCGATCCGGCGGATATCGCACATGTCCTGGCCGATGCCGATGATCATGCGAGGCCACGACCCGAACCGCGGGCCGCATCGATTTCCTGGCGCATCCGCTTCACGGCTGCTTCGAGGCCAACGAAGAGCGCCTCGCCCATGATGAAGTGCCCGATGTTAAGCTCGCGAACTTCAGGGATGGCGGCGACGGGGCGAACGGTGTCGTAGGTCAGTCCGTGGCCGACATGGATCTCGATGCCTTTGGCGTGGCCGTGCGCGGCGGCTTCCTGGAGACGCTTGAGCTCATCGGCGGCGCCAGCCTTGTCGCCAGCGAAGATCAGCTCGACGTATTTCCCGGTGTGAAATTCGACCACGGGCGCGCCCATGGCGGCGGCGGTATCGACCTGAATTTTGCTCGGCTCGATGAAGAGTGACACGCGGCTGCCGGCGTCGCGCAGGCGGCGGACGAATGGCTCGACCTGATTATGCAGGCGGGCGACATCAAGACCGCCCTCGGTGGTGCGCTCTTCGCGCTTCTCCGGCACCAGGCAGGCGGCGTGAGGTTTGAAGTTCGTCGCTATGACGAGCATTTCTTCCGTCGTAGCCATTTCGAGATTGATCGGGAGGCTAACGGCGTTCCGCACGGCTTCCAGATCGTAATCGCGGATGTGGCGGCGATCCTCGCGGAGATGGATCGTGATGCCATCGGCGCCGGCCGCCTGCGCAAGGGCAGCGGCCTTGGCCGGATCAGGATGCGCGCCGCCGCGAGCGTTGCGGATGGTGGCGACGTGATCGATGTTCACGCCGAGGCGGGCGCGGGCGAGCGTCATTTCAGGCCCCTGCTCCCCGGCTTTATGGCGGGCAGTTTCGCCAGTTCGGGCGGAAGCTCGTTGGCGTCGTAGTCGGGGAAGTCGACAGCGGCGAGCGAGACGAGCGTGAGGCCGCCGACATCAGCCTTGCCATTCGCACGATCAACGACGCAGGCAGCGCCGATAACGTTCGCTCCGGCGCCTTTCAGCGCTTCCAGCGTCTCGCGCATGGAGATGCCGGTGGTGACGATATCTTCGACGATAACGACGCGATCGGTGGGTTCGACAGTGAAGCCGCGACGCAGGCTCATCACGCCGCCTTCCCGCTCGGTATAGATCGAGCGGCAGCCCAGTGCGCGGGCGGTTTCGTAGCCGGGGATCAGACCACCGACGGCGGGGCCGACGACCACGTCGATCTTGCCGAACTCCCCCTCGAGCTTGCGGGCGAGAGCGCCGCAGAGGCGCTCGGTCGTCTGCGGATGCGAGAAGACCAGCGCCTTCTGAAGGAAGACCGGGCTGCGGCGGCCTGACGACAGGATGAAATGGCCCTCCAGCAGAGCGCCAACCTTGCGGAATTCGTCGAGGACTTCTTCGGTTTTCATGTGCCCGCTGTAGCGCCTTCGGACGCGCCGCTCAACGGATCGACGCGATTTTATGGGCTAGTCGGCGCAGAGTGGATAACCGGCCCTCCCGTTTTCCACGAACTGCATGCAGCCGCACGGGTCGCTTGTCGCCTTGCAGATGCCTTGGGCGGGCTGGTCCGGCGGAACCGAACCGTCTGCGATGCAGCTGCCGGAGCATTGCGAGCTGTCCGTGCAGGCCTTGCCCGCATCTTTGTAGGTGATTACGCAGGCAGGCTTCTGCATCATGCAGATCGGCCGCCATTCGCCGCCCTGTGTGGCGCAGGCGGCGGGATTGTCGGGAGGAGCGATCTTGGCGACCGCGACCGGCAGGGGCTGAGGCTCCGGCTGGGACGCAATCGGCGCACAGGCGGACAT
>JAUYSA010000220.1 GCA_030696545.1 Hyphomonadaceae bacterium | reverse complement strand
ACTCGCAGGCTCCGTCGCCCGCAACTTAAGCCGACCACACCGTTTCGAGGTGTTCACGCCGCAGGACGAGGACCTGCACCTGACGCAAATCCCGGGCTGCTTCGCGCGCCTCCGGATGTTCGACCCTGAATGGCAACGAGCCAACGGGATCACCGGCCGCGTCGTCTGCATGGACCTTGATCTGGTTGTGACGGGTCCTCTGGATGACCTGTTCGACAAGCCAGAGCCGTTCACGATCCTGCAAGGCGTCAACGCCTCGAACCCTTGCCCCTTCAACGGCTCTCTGTGGGCCTTTGATGCGGGCTACCGGCCCGACGTCTGGACTGAGTTCACGCTGCAAGCCGCCCAGGCGGTCCCGTTCCATGAGTTCTCGGACGATCAGGCCTGGTTCGCGCAGAAGCTGCCGGATGCGGGCGCCTTTACCGACAAGGACGGCGTCTACGCATTCTGCAAGCCGGGTTGGCCGAAGGGCCACGCCTTGCCAAAGAACGCCCGGGTGGTCGCCTTTCCAGGCTGGCGCGATCCGATCGGGTTCTCGCATCTGGACTGGGTTCAAGACCACTGGCGGGCATGATCAGCCCTCGCGCGCAGGTCGATACGGACGTCAGGCTAGGGGATGGGACGAGGGTCTGGCAGTTCGCCAGCGTGATCCGCGGAGCCATAATCGGGAAGAATTGCAGCGTCGCGAGTTGCGCGATTGTGGATGGCGCGATCCTCGGCGACGGCTGCATTGTCGCTCACGGAGCATCGGTTCATCCGGGCGCGAAGATCGGGAACAGGGTGTTCATCGGCCCGGGCGCCGTTCTCTGCAACGATCGCTGGCCGAAGGCGCACAAGTACGGGTTCGACATCGACAAGCTGCTAGGCGGGTTCGTCGGCATTCTCATCGAGGACGAGGCCAGCATCGGCGCCAACGCGGTGATCCTGCCGGGCGTGGTGATCGGCGCGAGCGCCATGATCGCGGCTGGCGCCGTGGTGACGGGCAACGTGCCGGCGCGGAGCCTCTGGCGGCGCGATGGGCTGATCAAGTTGAACGAGGCGGTTCGCGCCCATGATCGGATGCGGGAAGCGCAGTGCTGACGGTCGCGACGTGCTTTTGGGAGGCCAACCGTCATTCGGTCCCGTCGAGCCGGTGCTACACGCCGGAGTGGGTCGACAAGCTTTATCGGGGCTTTAAGCGCAACTTGACGGTCCCGTTCCGCTTCGTGGTGCTGACAGACAAGGAATACGAGTTCACGGCCGGCGTTGAGCAGGAGCGCCTGTCTACCGACGAGCCGACCTGGGCCTCGATGATCGAGCCGTTTCGGATCGAAGGCCCGCTGATCGTGGCGGGACTGGACACCATCATCCGCGACAACATCGACCACATGGCGCGCTGGTGCGAGACGGCCGACAAGATCGCCCTGCCGAAGTCGCCGGGAAAGCCCTACGCTTGCAACGCGGTTGTCCTGGCCCCGAAAGGTCAGACCGATATTCACACGCGCTGGAACGGCGAGAACGACATGGAATGGCTGCGGACGTTTCCGCATGTGTTCATCGACGCGCTTTGGCCGGAACAGGTCGTGTCCTTCAAGCAGTACGTGCGACCGCGGGGGGTTCGGCAGTCGCGCATCGTCTATTTCCACGGCAATCCGAAGATGGCGGACCTGCTGAAAGTTCCCTGGGTGACGAAGCATTGGCGGTAGACCCGGCCACGGTCGCCTTCTTCGTTCCGGCGCACCTGAAAGCCTTCAAGCTCGAGCTGTTCAACCGGATCGGGGCGACCATAGAGCGAGCGGGCGGCGTGGTCGTGCGCGGGGATTACGAAACGCTGGACCGTAAGGTTCGCAAAGGGCGCGTGCCGATCGTCGGATGCACGCCGGAGCTTAGGCCTTACATCGAGCGTTGGCGCGCATCGGGCCGTGACTGGATCTACTGGGATCGCGGTTACGCCCGCCGCGTCTTCGCAACCGACCTGCCAACTGGAGAGAATGGCGGCTTCTACCGTTGGCACCTGAACGCGTTTCAGATGCAGACGGTGAGAGACGCGCCGGAAGGCCGCTGGAAGGCGTTACAGACCCCGCTGACGCCTTGGAAGAAAGATGGCCGGCACATCGTCGTCGCAGAGCCATCGCCCACCTATCAGCGGTTCCACGGCATAGAAGGCTGGACCGAACGCACCGTCGCCGAACTGAAGCGCCACACCGACCGGCCGCTCGTCATCCGCGACAAGGAAATGCAGCGGTTCGGCCGCAAGCTGCATGAGGATCTGAAGGGCGCGCATTGCCTCGTCACCCACGGCAGCAACGCCGCGGTCGAGAGCGTCATCATGGGTTGCCCGGTGTTCGTCCACGCTGACAGCGCGGCGGCCCTGGTAGGGCGGACTGACCTGAACGACATCGAGACCCCGCTCTATCCGGACCGCGAGCCCTGGGTGTGGTCGCTGGCGTACTCGCAATTCAATGAGCGCGAGCTGCTCGACGGGACTTTGTGGAGGTTGATCACTTAGATGAGCTACCTCGACACCAACCTTTCCGCTTTGCTCGCCAGTGTTCTGAACGATCTCGACGCCGCGTCAGGCGCGTCGGCGCAGCGCATGAGCAAGCCCGAACTTCTCGCGCGCATCCACAATGCGTTGAGCTCGGGGCCGGATGTCTCGCGGCTCACGTCATCCCCGCCGCAGATCATCGCTGCCATCCACAACGTGGTTTCCTCCGGGGCCGACGTCTCGGCTAAAACGTCAACTGTTCCCCAGATGCTGGCGGCCATTCGAAACGCGCTGAGCGACGCGGCCGACATCTCGCATCTACGTGTTTCGGAAGGCGCGCTCTGGGACGCCGCGATGGCGCTCGTGGCGGCGACAAACGACGTCGTCGACCTCCGACCCGCTGTCCTGGCGCTGTCGCCTGTGGTCATGTTCGACCCGTCTGACCTGACGACGATGTTTCAGGAGACCACGGGCGCCAGCGCAACGATCCCCGCCGTGGTCGATAGCCCGGTCGGCTCGATCCTGAACATCGGCACGGCCGGCGGGTACGCCACAGCCTCGGCGGATGCGAACCGCCCGCTTCTGCGACTAAGCGGCGGCCTCTACTATCTCGATTTCGACGGCACGAACGACTGCCTGGTGTTCGCTCACGGCGGGTCGATCACTAATCCCGTCGATCGCCTGAGTGCGATACGTCAGAGCACATGGACCTCCGCGGATCGGATTTTCACTGGCTCATCGTCCGGGCGCATCCTGAAGCAGGTTACTGCCTCTCCGCAGCTCAACATGGAGAATGGCGCAGAACTGACGCTTTCTCCCGGTCTCGCGGTCGCAACACCAGGGGTCATCACCGAGCGCTTCAACGGCGTAACGTCGGCCATTGCCTTGAACGCCAACGCCTATGTCACCGGAAGCGGCGGGCTCAACGCAGCGGCCAACCTATACATCGCCTCGGAAACCAACTCCACGCGCTGGAGCGACATCGATCTGTTCGGCTTCGTGCAGTTCCACGCGGCCCAAATCGACGCGAGCATCACAACGGTGCGCACCTGGCTCGCCGCGAAGGCCGGCGTGACGCTTTGAGATTGGTGCGTCATGGCGAGCTCTGACGCGCTGATCGGATACAGCGCAAGTGTTTACGTAGAGACCGCCGCGGGTTCCGGCGACTTCTCCGAGTTGCTTGAGATCACAGAGTTTTCGCCGCCCAGTGTAGTGGTCGACGATGTCCAGACCACACATACGCGCAGCCCGAACAGAACGCATGAATTTCTGCCTGGTCTGGGCGATTTGGATGAGACCACCCTCGGGCTAAATTATATTCCTGGCTCCGATACGGACGAGTTGATTCGAGACTGGCGAGCGTCGGGTCAGCGACGCCTGGTGCAGGCGACCTATGCGAACGGTGTGATCGACACGTTCAGCGCCTATCCCAGGGACTACAGCCTCGACGTCGATGAGAACGACAAGCTCACAGCTGTTTTGACCTTGAAGGTCGCCGGTGCAGTGCAGCGAGAAGAACCTGACGGCGCGACGATCTTCGTCGACAGCGATGCGGTCGACGACAGTGGCGATGGCCTGACGCCAATGACGGCGAAAAAGACTATCGCGGCTGGTCTGGCCTTGGTCGACGAAGAGTTTCCGACGCTCGCACTGATCAGTGGCGGCCTGTGGCGAGAACAGATCACCTATCCTCGCGCCAACGTCACTGTTCGCAAGTGGGGCTCCGGCGCCAAGCCCATCATCAAAGCCAGCGACATTGCGGACAACGGTGACTTTGCGGCCACGGGTACAGCCAACGTCTATGAGATCGACTGGACCCATTCAGTCACGCCTTCGGTCGTTACATTTCTCTCCGTCTGGGTTGATGGCGTTAAACTGGTGCGTGTCGCCAGCGAGGCGGCCTGCGGCGCGCTGGACGGATCATACTTCACCAACGGCTCGGTCGCGGCGCCCACTTCCACGGTGATGGTGCATCCGCCGGGCTCCACCAACCCAGTGAGCGACGGCAAGGTCTACGAGATCACCGCACGCAACTACTGCGTGGTTAGCGCTGTGAACGACGTCACCTTGGAAGGCGTGGTCGGCATCGGCTGCGCGCACAATGACGGCGTGCTGGTGCTCCAGGCTGAAGCCCAGACCATGCGCGACTGCGAAGCGTATGAGGGCCAGAAGCACAACATCTTCCTGCGCGACGGCCTGGGTGAAGATCTCTACGCCGAAGGAGCGGAAGAGGGTTCGACGGTCTACATCAGCCACCGCGCTGACCCGACGACTTACAATGTATTGTGGCGGCGGTGCATCGCTGATGGCGTGAAGCCGGATGGTTCCACGCCTACTGCGATCAGCGGCTTCTATGCCCACGGCGGGGAGGCGGCCCCGTACAATTCCATCATCTTCGAAGACTGCGAAACACGCCGCTGCAGTTCAGGCTTCTCGGCCGACGCCAAGCTTCAACGCCTACTGCGCTGCAAGACGTTCAACACGCCGCTGGCCACGCGCAGCAATTCCTCGGACGGCTTGGGCGGCCTGCACGAGGTCCTGGATTGCTTCTTCGACGGGCGAGGCGTGTCGTCAGGCTTCGATGGCAACCGCATTATCGAGGCGGCCGTCACGCTCAGCGTCTACGGGACCGTTGTCATTGGGTCCGAGCGCCTGGCTGACCGCATTCTGTTCTTCAATGACGGCGACATCGACGCGACGTTCGAGAACTGCACATTCATCGGCCCGGACGCCCTGACCACGCAGGGACTTACGCGGGGGGCCGGCGCTAGCGGCTCCATGATGGTCAATCGCTGCATCTTCAAAGGGGTGAGCTACCCGTTCAGCGGGACCGGCATTGTGGACGTCGACATCGCGGCGACGAACAACGTTTACCATCGCGCCGCAGCGGTCACGACGCCGATCAGTTGGAGCGCTGATGGCGTCACGCACGCCACGTTCGCAGCGTGGCAGGCGGCAGGCTACGACCTCGACGGCATCAACGCCGATCCGCTGTTCACCAATCCGATCAGCGGCTGGGATGACGTCGATGACGCCGTGATCACCTTGCCTGCCGCGGTGAACCTGATGGCCGGCGCGACCTATTACGGCGTTCCACGCATCGCGCCTTCTGTGTCGGGCGTCAGCTTCTCCGGTGTCGCCCTGGAGGGTATGCCGCAGACGGTTAGCTACACCGCCACGGGAACGCCAGGACTCGTTCCGAGCTACGCGTGGAAGGTTGGGGGCGTCACGGTTTCCACCGCCGCTGCGCCGCCTGCTGTTGAAGGGGCGTTGTCTCTTACCCTCACCATCACCAACGAGGGCGGCTTCGCCTCAGCCACATCACCCACTGTGGTCATCGCCCCATCTGTGACGACAGTCGATGTCGACTTCATCGGCGACACCGCTGAGCAAGAGAGCGTGGCTTACGACGATGTAGCGGATTGGCTTGCGACCAAGGCAACCTTTGCCCGCTCCACGACAGGCACCTATCTGAACGCGGCGGGCGCCCTAAGCAGCTTCGCGATCGACGCCATGCGCTACGGCGGCGCGGGAGAACTGTTCCTTTACGAGCCCAGCCGCACAAACTACATGCTCAACTCTGGGGATCTGGCCGGTACGGGCTGGGCGGATCGCGGGCCAGGCACAACCACTGTCACCGCCAACGACGCGACCGCACCGGACGGAACCACCACGGCCGACAAGTTGGTGGGGAACAACGGCGATACCTGGTGGGGTCGCGCGCTCGGCACCGGCTGGGCGAGCAAGGCGGTTGCGTTCTCCTTCTGGGCGAAAGCCGCCAGCGCGTTCAGTGGCGAGATGATCCTCGGCTTCTCTGGCGCCGGAACACGTCAGCGCGTCACCAAGGCGTTCACCACGACGATGCAGCGGTTCGAATTTGACGCGACCCTAGTTGCTGGCGACACCGGCACGCTGCAGGCGAGCATCAACCACGGCTCCGCTCACGTCACCCACGGTTGGGGTTTCCAACTTGAGGAGGCCGGGGAGGCCACGTCTTACATCCCGACCACCACGGTTGCCGTCACTCGCGCCGCGGACGCCCTGACCTTGGATCTACCCGCCGGTGAGCACTACGTTCTGCTGACCTTCGACAACGACGACCAGCAAGTGATCGAGGACGTCGCGGATAACTACACGCTGACGAACGAACTGGACCGCTTCTCTATCCAACGCCTGCAAGTGCTGAGCGTCGCATGACCCTCGCCCTCCTCGGCTTGGCGTCCTTCGCCGCCACCTACCTCTTCCTGCGCATCTTGACCGCAGCCGCCTGACATAAGGACATCGTTATGGACGCATCGACGCTTGATAAGCGCGTAGCGATCCTGCGCGCGTCCGTGACGCCAGATGCTTACGGCGGTGACGTCCAAACCTGGGCGACGCTGGCCACCCGTTGGGCGCGCAAGATCGACGTCAACGACAGCGAGGCGATCGAAGCCGGCGGCGTACTGGCGAATGTCACCTCGAGGTTTCTGCTGCGCTGGGACAGCGTCACCGAAACCATCACGCCGGAAGACCAGCTGGAGTTCGGCGGCCGACGCTACGAGATCCGCGGCGTCAAGGACGCTCAGGGACGCGAAGGCATCGGCCGGCGAGAAGCCATTGAGATCACGACCGTCGCCCGCGCGGACCTTGGCTGATGGCGGCCAACATCTCGATCAAGCTTGAGGGCCTGAAGGAACTGGACGCCGCGCTCGGTGAGTTTCCGCAGGCTACGGCCAAGAACATCCTGCGCCGCACGGGCGCCTATGCGCTGGAGCCGTTCGACAAGGCCTGGCGCGCCAAGGCCCCGCGTCTGACCGGCGCTCTGGAGAAAAGCGGTTCGGTCGGTTCGAAGCTGACGCGCAGCCAACGCCAGGCCCATGAACGCGAAAGCTTCGTTGAGGTGTTCGCCGGCCCGGGTCCGAACCCGCAGGCCATTCAGCAGGAGTTCGGCAACCAGAACCACGGCCCGCAGTCATTCATGCGGCCGGCCTGGGATGAGACGCAAAACGAAGTGGCCGCTCGCGTCAAAGACGGGCTGGCCGCTGAGATCGACAAGGCCGCCAAGCGTGCTGCGCGCAAGGCGCTGAAGCTCGCCAAGGCCTAACGATGAAAGCCGAATTTCGCAACTATCTCCTGTCCGTCTCGGGCCTCACGGCCCTGGTCGGAACCCGCATCCGATGGGACGCGCTGCCGCAAGGCGGCTCCCTCCCTGCCATCGCCCTCCACATGATCAGCGCGCCGCGGGATTACACGCTGCGCAGCCGTGTCGGGCTTACCGGCTTCATCGTCCAGATGGACGTCTGGAGCGCCACGCTTCCTGCTCGTGAGGCCATCGTCACGGCGCTGATCGCAGCGCTGGACGGACTGCCTGGCGGCGACTCTCCGGCGCTGATCCGCGGCGCCTTCATCGACAACCAGCGCGACACCTTTGAACTCGGCCAAGGCCCCGACGCTACCGGTGCGGCCGACTTCTACCGCTCCTCACTCGATGTCCGAGTGTGGTTCCCCGAGGCCTGAACAGGAGACCCCCCATGGCCGCATCTGAAGCCTTGATCGGCTATGACACTCTTATCGAGGTCGAGTCGGCAGATTCCCCCGGCACTTTCATCGAGATTGCCGAGATCACCAGC
>JAUYSA010000194.1 GCA_030696545.1 Hyphomonadaceae bacterium | reverse complement strand
GGTGCGAGTGTATGGCGCAAATTGTTTTTCAAGTTCGCTGAACCGAACACAGAGGCGTCCGCCAACTTAAATCGGTAGCGGCGTGTGAAGGATGAGTGCACGCCCTCGTCCGCTCACCATGAGCTCCAAGACCCGTGTCGATCGCCAGATTTGCGCCTTCTACTGTTTGATTATCGCGTGCGAGCGCGGCTCGACCGAATAACCCTACAAAGGAGTCAATTTTTAAGCTCTGCATTGCGCAGGAAATTCAGACGTTTCATGCGAACAGACGCGCTCTTTGATAAGGTCGTTTTCCGTCAAAACATCTTGACAGCCACGCCGTCAAGGCATCCGTTTACCAGCTAAAGGTTCAAGGAGGATCTTGATGCGTTTGATGTTTGTTGGCGCTATGGCGTCGGGTCTTGCGTTTGCTTTGAGTGCATGTTCGCCGGCTGCAGAAGCTCCTGCGCCGACACCAACGCCTGCTGCCGAACCCGCTCCTGCAGCGGCAGCAGAGCCAGCTCCGGCTGTGACAACGCCTGAAACGCCTGCAGCAGAACCGGCTGCGACCCCGACAACTGATGAGCCCACGGCGATGACAGCGCAGACGATCGCGCTCGATATCAAGGACGCCAGTGGCGCTGCGATGTCAGGTGATACTGCGCGCGGACAGACTGTGTTCAAGAAATGTATGCAGTGCCACTCGGCCGTCGAAGGCAAGAACGGCACTGGTCCGTCGCTCTACGGCATCGTTGGCCGTATCTCCGGGAGTATCCCAAACTTTCGTTACTCGGAAGCGAACCGCACTTCTGGCATCACATGGACCGAGCAGGAAATGTTCGTGTATCTTGAGAACCCGAAGAAGCGGATTCCCAAAACGATCATGGCATTCGTGGGCCTGCCAAAGGCGCAGGACCGTGCCGACGTGATCGCGTACCTCAAAGTGAACGCCCAGAAGTAGGTTAATTTCAATCGCAGACATGGGGCCCGCTGGAATGTTCCGGCGGGCCTTTTGTTTTGTAGTCAGACGGTATGTAGCGCCCGCTTATCCATGACCGGGCGCAGTGTGCGCGGAACGCACGATTGCTGCAGACGTTAGCCAGACACATCGTCAGCTAAAGGAGCGGCACATGACGTTTTCTGGTCTCGATATCGCCGGTGGAGTTCTTGCGGCCGCGATGCTGATCGGCCCACTTTCTCTCGCACCAGCCTATGGACCTTTTGTGCCCGATGGCACGGCGCAGAAGGTCAATGAGGCGACGACTGGAGAGCCCAACCCGCTGAACCAGCCGGCCGTGGTGAACTAGCGATCTACACAGGTAGGGATGGCTGATACGGCGCTACTGCGGTGGCGCCGTTTCGCTTTGATGCCGGCGGACAAGATCGATCAGGTGGAATGGAAAGGACAATGCGATTGCGAGCGCGATCCATGTCCAGTCCGCGCCCGTCAAGGCGAACCTGACTGCAATTAACAGGAGCGCGCCCGGCATCAACGCGAAGATCAGATCCACCACTGTGCGCTTCCAAACTTTTCTGCGCAGTGCGACCAGAATCACAAATTCGATTACGATCACGAGCAGCACGACGTCGATCGCCTGTCCGCTGAGAATGAAATCCTGCATCGCGCCCTCTTCCAATATCAGCCGAATGGGCCGTTCAAGCGCACGACGTCGAAATTCAACACCGACGCAAGCGACACCCAAATCAGATAAGGCGTGAGCAGTATCCCAGCCATGCGGGAATATCGCGCCGTGAAAATGATAAGTGAGACGATGGACAGCCAGAGAAAGCAGACTTCAACCAGCGACCAGTCAGGCCGGTGAAGCCGGAAGAAGAGCAGACTCCACAGTATGTTCAGGAATCCATTCAGGGCGAAGAAGCCAATAAGCCATTCGCGCTCCGGTCCTTTCGGTGCGCGGCGCCAGGCGAGCACCGCGGCGGCGGCGGTCAGAGAGTAGATCGTTGTCCAAACGATGCCAAAGACCGGGCCAGGGGGCTGCCAATCAGGCTTCTTCAAAGCCTCATACCACGGACCGAGATCAGTGATCGTGCCGCCGAGCACAGCGACAAACACCGCAGTTGTCCCGGCAACCAGAATTGGTCGCAGACGCCTGGTGCTCAAGTGGACGACACACCGAGGAGGTGGCCCATGTCTTTCATGAAAATGCGCATATGCGCTGCTGGATCAGCACGCACCAGCTCCTTGTTCATGTAGGCCTGCCATGTAAGGCGCTGCACATCCGGATCGGCGCACATCTTCACGAAACGCTCGCGGCGCTTATCGCTGCGATACCAGAAATGCTGCATGATCCCGAGTATCCAGAAGACCCTGCCGTGATCTTTCATGAAAGCCTTGCGCGCCCCGGCGAGGCTCTTCGCCTTTCCAGTCCGCAGGAGTTCAGAAGCAGCATCGGCCGCAACGCGCCCGCCGACCATCGCGTAATATATGCCTTCGCCCGAAGCCGGCGCAACGACGCCTGACGCGTCGCCAGCGAGCACAACATCGCGGCCATTGTCCCAGCGCGGTAGCGGTTTCAAGGGAATCGGCGCGCCTTCAGTGCGTACGGTTTCGCAATCCGCCAAGCCGGTCACTTCCCGAAGTGAGTTTACAGCACCGCGCAGAGAAAAGCCCTTGTTCGCTGAGCCGACGCCGATGCTTGCGGTATCGCCGTGCGGGAATATCCACGCGTAGAAGTCGGGCGAGAGTTTGCCCTGATAATATATGTCGCAACGATTGGCGTCGAAGCCCCCAACGCCGTGCGCCGGCGAGCGAATGATCTCGTGATAGGCAAACACGTACGGTATGCGATCTGCGCCCTTGACCGTCTGCCGCGCGACCTGTGATCGCGCTCCGTCAGCCCCGATTATCGAACGCGCACGGACACGTTGAACCTTGTCCTTGCTGTCGCCTTTGTCATGGAAGCAGACAATTGCGACGCCATCATCGTCGCGATCGATCCGAAGAAACGATCCTGCCCTGCGCTCAGCTCCGGCAGAGGCCGCGCGCTCGCGCAACCACTCGTCAAACTCTTCGCGATCAACCAGGCCGACATAGCCGCCATCGATCGGCATGTTCACGATGCGATCGGAAGGCGAGACCATCCGCGCGGACGTGGCGCGCGCGACCAGGAGATGGTCGGGAATCTCAAAATCCCGCATTGCCCGCGGCGGTATCGCACCCCCACACGGCTTGATGCGACCGGCGCGATCGAGCAGCAGCACTTTCGCACCAGTTTTGGCGAGATCAGTCGCCGCCGTTGCGCCAGCTGGACCACCGCCAACAACCACGGCGTCATATGTCACCATCGCCGTCATGTGCGTGCACCCTGAGGAACTAACCGCGGACTGGAAACGTCCAGCCGGGCCGCGAGGAACGCTGCAAATGTGAAGAGAGCAGCCTCGATGGAAAAGACGATGAGAAATGCGCTGGACGTTTGGCCGAGCAAGGCCCGCAGCACATCAACCCCGGCAGCTCCGAGAAAGCCCCCGCATGCAAAGGCACATGCCTGAGCCGCGCCCCAGACACCCATGCGCACGCCTTCACGCGAGCCCTGCCCCTCTCCTGCGAGGCCCATCATCGATCCGATCGCCGATACAGCGAAGACGCCATTTGCGAAGCCAAGCGCGAAAACCGTGGGCTGCAGCGGCCAGGCGGGGCCAACTGCGCTGGCAAAGGCGAGCGCGACCAACGCAACCGCAGAGCCAATGCATCCAGCGACGGTCCATTGCCGCATCCAGGCTCGCTTCTTGTCGCCGAAGCGTGCACCGCAGACACCAACCAAAATCATGCCCAGCAGCACGCCGCCATTCTGAACACTCGCCAGTTGCGTCGACTGGCCAGGGGTCATGTCAAAAATCAGGCCCGCGAACGGTTCGAGAATAAGATCCTGCGCGCTGTAAGCCAGCATCGAGAAGAAAACGAAAATTGTGAAACGCCGCGCCAGCGGGTCCGACCACGTTTCCCGCATGACCTGCGCGAAGGGCGGTTTCGCAACCTGCGTTTCGACCGGCTTTGCCGGTTCGCCCTCGATACCCCATACCGCCAGCAACGTAAGCAGAAACGCTATGCCGGCGATCCCGGACGCGACCAGCGCCAGACGTTGGGGCGAAAAAGGATCGAGCAAGGCTCCTGAAACACCTGCGGTTATGACGATGCCGACGATCATGAGAATCCATGTGAGGGCCGCGGCAGCGGGCCTTCGTTCAGGGGCCGTGCGCGACGCAAGCAACGCGAGGAGCGATGTGCCGGACGCGCCGACGCCCGCTCCGATCATCGTGAAAGCCAGGATGCCCAGCAGAACTCCGAGTATCGGCGAAGACTCCATCATCAACGTGGCGTTGGTCGCCAGTACGCCGCCAAGCGCCAGCACGCCCATACCGCCGATAATCCACGGCGTGCGGCGATGTCCCATGTCGGAGCCGTAACCCCAGCGCGGACGCGACAGCTGAATCGCATAGTGCCACGCGACCAAGGCGGCTGGCAGCATGGCCGGCAAAGCCATCTCCACGACCATGATGCGGTTCAGCGTTGAGGTCGTAAGCGCGACAACTCCACCGAGCGCGCTCTGGACCAGACCAACACGGACTATGCTCAACCAGCCCAGCGGCGTCTGTGTCATGATTGCGCTCCTGCAAGGCCGCCCAGTGCAAACGCGCTCAGGAGCATGCCGAGAACATAAAGAAGGACGCCAGTCGCGTTATACCAGGGCGCAAGCTTGCGCGGATCGGTCACGAGTCTGGACATCATGTAGAGTTGAAGGCCAAGCGACACTCCAACGCCGAGCGCATGATACGTTTGACCCCGCACAAAAAGGAGGACGATCACAACGACTTGCGGGATGGCCATCACGATGCACGCGACCTTTGCCGCGGTGTCGACGCCGAGTTGCACCGGCAGAGACCGGATGCCCATCTGCTGGTCGCCCTCGATGGCCTTGAAATCGTTGAGCGTCATGATGCCGTGTGCGCCGACGCTATAGAGTGCAGCGATCACCAGGATGTGCGCATCAGGCACCGTGCCGAGCATGACTGCGGCGCCGGTGAACCAGGTGATGCCTTCATAGGAAAGCGCGCATGCGGCGGGGCCCCACCAACCGCTCTGTTTTAGCCGCAGCGGTGGCGCACTGTAGATCCAGGCCATGATCATGCCGACGACGGCAGCGCCGAACACCCACGGACCGAGCGCCAAAGCCCACAGCATCGACACGACCGTCCAGGCGATCGCGATCCAGAGGCCCCATCTGCCTGGAATTCGGCCCGAAGGAATTGGACGATGAGGTTCGTTGATCGCATCGACGTCGCGATCGTACCAATCATTGACTGCCTGGCTGGTCGCGCAGATCAGCGGCCCCGCCAAGACGATCCCCGCCAGCGCCAAAGGCCAACGCGCACCAAGGTCGGCGCCAGACGAAACGACGCCGCAGCCGAACGCCCACATGGGCGGAAACCAGGTAATTGGCTTGAAGAGTTCCAACACCGCGCGGGGTGCAGGGAGCAATCTGGGCGCGGTATCAACATGGGATGAAGCCATGTCAAACGCTACAAATGACAATCCAATGTGTCAATTCGTGTTGACGCTTTGCAACGTTCGTCGCGGGCGTCAGTTCTCGCCGGACAATTCGCCGATGCCGTAGCGATTGAGTTTTGAGTAGAGGCTCTGCCGGCTCACGCCGAGCGCTTCAGCTGCCGAAGCCCGGTTGTTGCCGGTCAGTTCGAGGGCAGCTTCAATGCAAAGGCGCTCGACCAGTTCTGTCGTTTCCCGCACCAACTCCTTGAGCGACACGCGCCCGACGAGTTGCGACAGCTGCTCTACCGACCTGGGCAATTCTCCGACGAGGCGCGGGCGCGCGACAGCACCACGTGCAGCACCACGGATTGAAAACCCGAAGCAGGGAATGTCGCCAGAGGTTACATGGACCGCCGAAACCTCAACATCTTCGAGTTCGCCAAGTCGTGTGCGCAAAACAGTCGTGAAGTTCTTCAAAGAACCATGCTGGCGCAAGCTTGAAACGAGAATATTGCGGTCCATTTCAGGCCGTCCAAGAATGCCTTCCAGAGCCATTCCATTTGCCTGCTGTGCGCTGGCAATTCGGGTGAAGTCGAGAAAGGCAGTGTTCACGGCGATGATCTTCATGCTTTCGTCGGTAACAACGAAGGCATCCGGAATCCGCTCCAGCACATCCAGAAGGCGCTGAGACGAATCGGGCGCGCGCTGGATATCCGTATCGAGAGAAGCGAGGCGGACGAGGAACAGCGACGTGCGGTCCTGACGAAACAGCGACGCCGCAACATTGAACGCCCGGCCGCCATGGCGCAAAGTCGCCTGAGCGGTCAGGTTTGGACCAGCAATCGCCACTGCCAAGAGCGAAATCGCAGCGTCCCTCGACGGCTCCTCGAATGCGGAAGAAAATTCGCGGCCGACCAGAGGTCGCTCCGCGCCGCCAATCAACCGGTCTGCGGCCGGATTGGCTTCGATGATCTTCCGGGATGCCGCGTCGATGACGACGACTGCTTCGGAAGCAAGTTGAAACAGAAGCCGATAGCGCGACTCGGCTTCGCGAAGCTTTCTGTAATCTTGCTCCATCGCCTGCTGCGCGTGAACAAGACGCTGCTCAAGTTGACTGACCGCGCGGTTGTCGCGGCCGATCGCGATAATCCGTCCATCATCGCCCGCATTCACGGCGATGTAGCGGACGGCTACTGCCTCGCCACTAGCTGTACGGTGATTAATCTCGCGCCAGCGGGGGCCGGCGTCATTGGCGGCATCGCGGAGCATTTCCTCGATTTTCTGACGACTGTCGGCTGCAACA
This sequence comes from Hyphomonadaceae bacterium, assembly GCA_030696545.1. Taxonomy (GTDB): domain Bacteria; phylum Pseudomonadota; class Alphaproteobacteria; order Caulobacterales; family Hyphomonadaceae; genus UBA7672. Next base: position 2,611 of record JAUYSA010000194.1, on the reverse strand, counting down.
GTGTCTGTCCAACGCTTGTCAAGCCAGCCTTCAAGGCCGTCCTTGACCATGTCCGCGTTGCCGAGCGCCATATCGCGAATGTATCCGCTGCGATCAATGACCATCGCGACATCACTGCCGGCGGCGGCGATTTTCATGGCAACCTTGGGATCGAGGTTTCCGAGAAATTCGCGTGTGAATTTCGGCTCAATTCGGGCTTGAGGAGAGTTGTAGATGGCCATCGAAACCCGCATTCGCCCTTTCTTTGGCGGCCGCAATCGTCAGCGGAGAGCGAGTTTCCTGACCGCGCCGTCCGCCACCATTACGGCCTGCCTTGCGTCAGTCGCCATCGCATCCGCGCCGACCTTCGCCACCAATTCAGGCCGTTCAACGAAGAGCCGTCCACCTACCATTACAGTAATGTCTGGATTCTTTGACGCCTTGCGCACTGACATAACCATTGGTGCGATTTGATCAAGGCGGTCATCTGACCCAGCTGTCATTCCGAACAAATCGAAATGGTGGGCTTTCACGGCGGATACGACTTCTTCAGTCGAGCCCGACAGCTCCGCCCACGTCCGCCATCCTGAACGGCGAAAGAACTCTTCGATGATGACCAAACCAAAAGTGTGCTGTTCGCCCGGAGCGGCCGCGAACAGCGCAGAGCGCCCGGTCGACGCCCACATTGTATCCTGGGAGCCGTGAAGGCTGAGCTCGCGTACGACGTGTTGAAGCCTGCCGAGCGCAATGGTTACGTCGGCGAACGACACCCTATCCTCGTCCCAGAACTCGCCCAGCCGGCGAGCGGCCGGTCCCAGCAGGTCCAGATAGATGGACTCAATTGAGACGCGCTGTTGCAGTAGCGTTCCAATAATTGCCAATAATGAATCATGCCCAGAAGATAACGCGTAAAGGGCAAATTTCTCCGCCAAGTCTGGCCCAAGAGAAGCAGTATCGCGCTCTTCCCGCTGTTCAGAACGATGCACCAGCATCAGCCTAGGGATGATTTCCCCCTCTACAAGGCGGGCAAGATCATCTGCCAGCGGCGGCTTGGCCTTTCCTTCGACTATCGCCAGCGATGCCCCGCGTTTCCCGCCGGGGGCGAGCCTCATAGGCTCTTCGCCGCATAGATCGAATGCCGGTGATCTAGGAAGGCTGTCCATTCGGGACCCCCCATTTTTCCCACAGAGCCGCACCATAGCGACACCGCACCGCTGCGATTAACGTCTAGGTCACCTAACAACGACCCGCGGGTGTTAACTCAACAGCTGGCTATTCCTCCCAGGCAATATCCCCATATGATTTGGGGTTTTTTCGTGCCCGGCCGAGTGAAGCTAGGCAGAAATGACTCGATTAGGCGAGTCACATTTTGACAGAATGACGCAGGTGTCCAAAATATTGGACGTTCGCTTTTCTTGACAATCAGCAATGGGGCGACCTAGGCTTTCATAGTCGTTTCATCCAACGCCACGACGCGAGGGAGGTCGGAATGCCTGGGAAACGTTCAGGTTGCAAAGACGACAGCGACGCGGCACAGCAGCGTATTCCGGCTGGTTCGGGCTCATTTGCCCGCCCAACAATGTTCGACCGCTGGATCGACTCACTGGACGCCTCCCCATGGCCAGCACATGCGGGCTCTCACCTCGCCAGCGCCCAGCGGGCGGAGTCGCGTAAGGCAGAACTCTATACTCCCGAAGAGCGCGCACGCCGCGATGCTTCCCCGTGGACGATCGTGCAGGCGATCCTGGCGCCTCTGCAATTCCTCGTCTTCGCGGTCAGCCTCGTGCTGGTTCTCCGCTTCCTGATGACTGGCGAGGGCTATGAAATCGCCACCGCGTCGATCCTGGCGAAGACGTTCCTGCTCTACCTGATCATGGTGACTGGCTCGATCTGGGAGAAGGAAGTCTTCGGTAAATGGCTGTTTGCCCGAGCCTTCTTCTGGGAAGATGTGTTCAGCATGCTCGTGCTCGGGCTGCAGACTATCTACCTCGTCATGCTGCTAACAGGCTGGGGCACACCTCAACAGCAGATGATGATCGCAATCGCCGCGTACGCGGCATACGTGATCAATGCGACTCAGTTCCTGCTGAAGTTACGTGAAGCGCGCCTGCAGGCCGCTCGCTCGGCGTCGCATGCGACGAGCGTTGGCCATCGTTCATGATGAATCCAACGCTTCCCAATACTGGTTGTGAAGTCGAAGCTCTTCCGGTGCTGCGCGAACGCGGCCAACGCGAGGTCTTCTGCGGTCTCACCGGCATTGTCTGGCTTCATCGCAAGATCCAGGACGCTTTCTTTCTCGTCGTAGGCTCGCGCACCTGCGCGCACCTTATCCAGTCCGCCGCAGGCGTGATGGTGTTCGCCGAGCCGCGATTCGCCACGGCTATCATGGAAGAGAAAGACCTCGCCGGTCTCGCCGACGCGAATGAGGAACTTGATCGTGTCGTCGATCGCCTGCTTGAGCGGCGTCCGGATATCAAGATGCTGTTTCTTGTCGGCTCGTGCCCTTCGGAAGTCATTAAGCTTGATCTGTCGCGCGCGGCTCAACGCCTGTCTGTAAAGCACCGGCCGAATGTTCGCGTGCTTTACTATTCAGGCAGCGGCATCGAGACGACCTTCACGCAGGGCGAAGACG
>JAUYSA010000141.1 GCA_030696545.1 Hyphomonadaceae bacterium | reverse complement strand
CGGCGCCGAGATGAGAGCGCAGGGATGCTCGCCGTGGTCCTATTCCGTGAAGAAGGACGGCACGGTTCGCGACATTGCTTACTGGAGCCTGCCCGACACAGCGGCGGATGATCCCGACGAAGCCGTCGCGCTGGCTCGCCGCGCGTTCGCCATTGCTGCGCAGGCGGCGAAGGCCAAGCCCAAAAAGAGCGCAGCAAAAAAGCCAGCAGGAAAAGCAGCCAAGCCGAAAGCTGCAACCAAAGCCAAGCCAAAGAAGTAAGGGCCGTAATTTAGCCTACGCCGCGTTGGTCACGGTCAGCGGCGGCATCTGCGTTTCAAGCGTCACGCGGTTACGCCCGGCGCGCTTGGACATGTAAAGGCATTCGTCCGCGCGCGTGATGAGTTGTCCAACCGTCTCTCCCGCCGTGTAGAGGGCGGCGCCGAAAGACACCGTAACAGCCCCGATCGTTTCGTTTGTCGAGCGGCGAACCAGGCGCTTCGCCTCGATCGCGCCACGGATAATCTCCGCGATGCGTCCAGCTTCCTTGAGGGTGGTGCGTGGCATGACCACAGCGAACTCTTCGCCACCGTAACGCGCGACAAGGTGGTCGGGCAGGGCGAACTTGGTCAGAGCCGAGGCAACAAACCGTATAACCTGATCGCCCGTCTGGTGGCCCCACGTGTCGTTGAACGACTTGAAGTGATCTATGTCGCAAAGCAGCAGCGCCAGGTCTGTTTTTTCGCTGTCTGCCTCTTCCTTGCGCAGGCGCAGTGTCTCATCGAACAGCTTGCGGTTGGCGATGCCAGTCAGCGCGTCGGTCAGCGCCTCGGCCCTCGCCTGGCGCAGTGACATGCGCAGCTTTTCCATTTCCTGCGAAGACGTGGCCAGCTTTTGCGAGAGGTTGGTGTTCTGCTTCGACATCTCCGTGGTGGCAGAGGCCAGCACGTTGATCAGCCGCTTCAGCGCGTCTCCGTCGATGGCCGAATTCTGCAGGCTGTCAGCTGCAACGTTCAGGGTTGCGCCGTAGCGTTCGGTGGTGGCGCCAGCCTTCTTCAATGCATCAAGGGCGTCGGCGATCTCGTGCGCGATCCGCGAGCCCGTCTCCATCACCTGCGTCGACAGGTGCGTGGTGGAGAAGAAGCGCTCGTAGAGCTGCTCCATGTCGTCAGCGGTGATCGGCTTGCCGGACGACATCAGCTTGTCGACGGCGCTGCGCAGATCTGGCGATGAATGGGTGAAGTAGGAGAGCCAGACTTCGTAGTTCTGGGGGCTGACCGCCAGCAGCTGCCGGCCCATCTCATCGACGGTGCGGTGGCCGAGAGCCTGGCCTTCCGGCCCAAGCAATTGGGTATTCAGCATTCAACGCCCCTCGCGACCCGGTTGCGTCAGCCGCACCAATGTCCTGCAGGAACAGTGAACAAAAGCAGTTACGGATTGGCTAAAATCAGGGGCATTCCCTTAAGGGTATGCTTACCAGAACGTCGCGAATTCTTAGGCGTCTTCGCGCTTTCCAAGTGTTCGCAGGAGAAACGCGGGCACGTGGTCGCCCATTCCCTTGAATTTTTCATCGCCGCCCTGCGGATCGCCCGGCGTCATCTCACCCCGGCGATTCCTGCCACCGCCGCCACGGTCGGCCGGCGCGCGTTCCTTGGCGCCGCCACGTGAGTCGTCGCGATCTCCCCGGCTGCGGTCGCGATTGCGGCCCCGGCCACGACCTTCGCGGCGCGGCTGCTCGTCGCGCGCTTCCTGAGCGGGCGCTTCCGCCTCGATCATGGCTGGCGCGTCAGTCTCGAAATCCTCGACCTGCGGCGGGATGAACTCCGGCGCCGCGATCACCGCTGGCTCAACCGGGCGTTCTTCACGCGCCGGCCGTTCGTCACGGCGTTCGCCACCGCGACCGCGATCGCGGCCACGTCCTTTAGGCCCGCCCCGGCCCTTGTCGAAGCGGTCACGCCCCGCGGCCGGGCCACGGCTGCGTGCTTCGCCCACAGCCTCATCCATGCCTTCCGGCACATAAGTCTGCACGTCCTTGCTCACGCCCTTGAGCACGGCATCCCACAGGCGCGCGTCTCCCGGCGACACGATCGTGAAGCTTTCACCCAAACGTCCGGCGCGGCCGGTGCGGCCGATGCGGTGAACATAGTCATCGGCGTTCGGCGGAGGGGCGTAGTTGAACACCTGGCTCACTTCCGGAATATCGAGGCCACGGGCCGCCACGTCGGATGCGACCAGCAGCTTGAGTTCCTTGTTGCGGAAGCGATCGAGCGTGGCTGTACGCTGGCTTTGCGCCAGGTCGCCGTGGATCGGCGCGGCGTCAAAACCGTGGCTCGCCAGCGACTTGGCGACGATGTCGACTTCCGTTTTGCGGTTGCAGAACACGATGCCCTGATCGGTGGATTTTGCCTTGATGATCGAGCGCAGCACGGCGCGCTTTACCGTGTCTTCGTTCGACGGGCAGTGAGTGACGTATTGCGTGATCGTGGTGGCCGAGGTTGCCGGCTTCGAAACCTCGATCCGCACCGGCTCCTTCTGGAACTGTTTGGCCAGACGGGTGATTTCTGGCGGCATCGTCGCAGAGAACAGCAGCGTCTGGCGCGTCTTCGGCAGCAGCGTGCAGATCTTCTCGATGTCAGGGATGAAGCCCATGTCGAGCATCCGGTCGGCTTCGTCGATGACCAGCATCTGCACGCCGGTCATCAGCAGGCCGCCGCGTCCGAAATGGTCCATCAGGCGGCCTGGCGTGGCGATCAGCACGTCGGCGCCCGCATTGAGTTTCTTTTCCTGGTCGCCGAACGATACGCCGCCGATCAGCAGCGCCATGTTCAGCTTGTAGCCAGCGCCGTACTTCTCGAACTGCTCGGCGACCTGAGCGGCAAGTTCGCGGGTGGGCTCAAGAATCAGCGAGCGCGGCATGCGCGCCTTGGCGCGGCCCTGACCCAGCTTGTGGATCATCGGAAGAACGAAGGCCGCCGTCTTGCCGGTGCCTGTCTGGGCAATGCCGGTCACATCACGTCCGCCGATGACGGCAGGGATGCCCTGTTCCTGGATAGGCGTAGGCGTCGTGTATCCGGCGCCTTTCACGGCGGCCAGAATGCGGGGGTCGAGGTTAAGCTCGTCAAACGTCATCAATTTGTCTTTTCAGGCTCGGTCGGCCGGGGCCGCGAGCAGGAAACACGGGGCTTTACGGGAACAATTGGAGCAATAGGCCCCCCGGCGCCTTAGTCAATCCCGCAGCCTGTCGCGAACGATATACGCCGATTCCAAGACGTTTCAGCGTCTGGCGGGTCCATCCAGCCAGCATTTTGGCCGGCCTGACGCTCGTTCGCCAGCGGCAGCGCCTCGCGCCAGCCTGTCGAACGCCATCGCACTTGCGACGGGGAGCCTTGCTCGGGATTGGCTCTAGACGTCCAGCTCATCCACGAACTTTGCGTTGTCCTGAATGTATTTGAAGCGCAGCTCCGGCTTTTTGCCCATCAGCGTCTCGACAAGTTCCTCGATTGCCTGGGGCGACTTCGGCAGCTGCACGCGCGCCATGGTGCGCGTCGCCGGGTTCATGGTCGTTTCCTTGAGCTGCGCCGGCATCATCTCGCCCAGACCTTTGAAGCGGCCGATTTCCGGGCTTTTGCCCTTGAACTCAGTCTTGAGAAGTTCCTCCTTGTGCGCGTCGTCACGCGCATACATCGACTTGGTGCCCTGGCTGATACGATAGAGCGGGGGCATGGCGAGATAGAGCCTGCCGGCATCAATAAGTCCCGGCGTCTGACGGTAGAAGAACGTGATCAGCAGCGCCGCGATGTGCGCTCCGTCCACGTCGGCGTCCGTCATGATGACGATCCGCTCGTAACGCAGGTCTTCCACGCGGAAGCGGTGCGCAAGCCCGGTGCCAAGCGCAGTCGCAAGGTCGCTGAGTTCCTTGTTGCCCGAAAGCTTCTCGTCGCCAGCGCTGGCGACGTTCAGGATCTTGCCGCGCAGCGGAAGCACGGCCTGCGTCTCGCGGTTGCGCGCCTGCTTGGCTGAGCCACCGGCCGAGTCTCCTTCGACGATGAAAAGTTCTGTCCCAATTGCCGATCCGTTGGAGCAATCCGCAAGCTTGCCGGGCAGGCGAAGTTTGCGCGTGGCGGACTGGCGGGCAACTTCCTTGTCCTTCCGCTTGCGCATCCGGTCTTCTGCTTGGCCGATCGCCCATTCGAGCAGCCGGTTGGCGCTGGCCGTCGAAGCGGTAAGCCAATGGTCGAAGCGATCCCGCATCGCGTTTTCGGTGATGCGGAATGCATCCTGCGTGGACAGCTTTTCCTTGGTCTGCCCAACGAATTCCGGATTGCGGATAAAGACGGAGAGCAGGGCGCCGGCTGTGCCCAGCACATCGTCAGCCGTGATCAGGCTTGTCTTCTTGTTGCCGACCATCTCGCCATATGCGCGCAGGCCCTTGGTAAGCGCGGAGCGCATGCCGGCTTCATGCGTGCCGCCCTCAGGCGTCGGGATCGTGTTGCAATATGTGCGCGAGAATCCGTCAGCCTCGCCGAAGCCATTTGCCGACCAGATGACTGCCCACTCGACAGCGCCGCCGCCATTGATCTCGACGCGGCCTGTGAAGGGTTCCGGCAGTACAGTCTTTGTCTCTGTCGTCAGCTCCTTGAGCATGTCGGCAAGACCGTTGGGATACGAAAGAACAGCTTCCGCCGGCGTCTTGTCGTCATCCTTCAAAAGCTTGGGATCGCAGCTCCAGCGAATTTCCGCCGCGCGGGAGAGGTAGGCCTTCGAGCGCGCCATCGCGAACAGACGTGACGGGCGGAAGTGCAGCTTGTCACCGAAGATTTCCGGATCAGGATGGAAGCTGATCTGCGTGCCGCGTCTGTTGGGCGCCGCGCCGACGGCCGCCAGTTTCGACGTCGGCTTCCCGCGGGAGTAGGTCTGGCGATACAGCTTCCGGTCGCGTGCGACCTCGACGACCATCTCGTCGGAAAGCGCATTCACCACCGAGATGCCGACGCCGTGCAGACCGCCCGCTGTCTGGTAAGCCTTGTTCGAGAATTTGCCGCCCGAGTGCAGCATCGTCATGATGACTTCGAGGGCGGACTTGGTCTTGAACTTCGGGTGTGCATCGATCGGGATGCCGCGCCCATCATCGCGCACGGTCAGCATGCCATCGGCATCAAGGCTCACATCGATCCGGCTGGCGTGGCCCGCCACAGCCTCATCGACGCAGTTGTCCAGGACTTCGGCGAACAGGTGGTGATAGGCGCGCTCGTCAGTGCCGCCGATATACATGCCGGGGCGTTTGCGGACGGGCTCAAGGCCCTCAAGAACCTCGATGTCCTTGGCGGAATAGCCCGAGCTATCGGACTTGCCGCCATCGAACAGCTTCGCCTGGTTGTTCTTCGCCATGGTTTTCCTGAAGACCGAATCAACGCCGGAATCTTGAGCCCGGAGCTAGCCCGAAGCCCGACGAGTGGACAATTCCGGCGATTAAGAAAGCCTTGTAATCCGCCTATTCGCCCACCTCAAAGGGCTTCCCGCAGCGGGTGATCCACAGGGGATGGGGTCCGTATGGTGCGTATCTGTCGCGCCGCGATGGCAGATTGAGCCGGCGCCCCTAGAACAGGCCCAAGAATTTCTGCGGCTTCAGCGCGTCGCAAGCGCTGATCTGGCTCTCATAGCGCGCCGCCTGCTGCGCGACGCGGCCCGCCACCTCGACCAGCCAGCCCTTGCTCTTCCACGTGCCCTTCAGATAGCCCGTCGCGCCTTCATGATAGGCGAGATAATGCTCTCTGTAGTCATACTGGCCTAGGCCGGTCCGCTTGCCCGTCGTGTTGTAGTACCAACCGATGAAGTCGGATGAATCCCGGAAGTCGTGCCTGTTAGCGCCGCTCTTGCCGGTCTCGCGCTTGTACATCTCCCAGGTGCCATCCAGCGCCTGGCTGTATCCGGCGGCGGATGAAACGCGCTTGCCCTCTACCAGCCCGAACCACTCGCGATCCCCGCGCGGGGCGAGGGCGCGGCTGTCGAAGCTGCTTTCCTGCTTGATGACCGCGAGCTGGAAGCCCATCGGGGCGCCCCATCTGCGGGCCGTCTCGCGCATCACGTCATGCCACGGCCGGTTCTCCTTGAGCAGCAGGCACGCATCCGCGATTTCCGCGTTCGACGGCTGAGGCGCGCTGGCGCAGGCGGTAACGCCCAATGCGGCCACAAGCGATATGGAGAGGTTCCGGCTCATGGGCGGCCTTATAACCGATCACGGTTAAGGCCGCTTCAACCACGCGCAGTACCCAGGTTCAGTTCGTTTCCGAAATCTGAACGAGCGCCGCGTCCATCGCGGCGATGGCCGATCCCGCCTTTGATGGCCGGTCGTTCGCGAAGGCCGAGAAAATCAGCATCCGGCCGCTCTTCGTCAGCATGAAACCCGATAGTGCGTTCACGCCATTCAACGTTCCGGTCTTTGCGAATACCCGTGCTTCCAGCGGCGTGCCCGCAAACCGTCTCCGCAGCGTTCCGTCGACACCCCCAACCGACAGCGTCGTGCGAAAGGTTTCCGCCCAGCCCTGCCGCGATATCCAGTGCAGCAGCCTCGCGACAGTTCGCGGCGTTACTCGGTTGTAGATCGACATTCCTGAACCATCGGAAAGGTCCCACCCCGCACGATCAACGCCGACATCAGTCAGCATCTGCTCGATGATCGCCAGTCCATCCTCGATCGACCCGCCGCCCTCAACCAGACCCAGCCGGCGCAACAGCAGCTCGGCATGAAGGTTCTGGCTCTGCTTCATGATCAGCGCCACGTCTTCGATCAGCGGCGGCGGCAACAGCCGCGCAATCTCGGTCCCTTCGCGGCGAGGGAACGAGGCCAGAGCGCCCCCGCGCAGCTCCGGATCATCCGCCAGCTCTACCGGGCGATGCGCCGTCATCACGGCTCCCTCGATCGTGACGCCACGTTCTCTCAGCAGATATTCGAAACGCCTCGCGGCAGCTTCAGCCGGGCTCGTAACCGCCACCGGAATGGTTCGCAGCGCTGCACCTATCGCCACACGTCCATAGACCCGCACCGTCGATGAGGCTCCCAGCCGCTCCACGCCAACGAGATCCTCGTCGTCGTCGACAGTCGCAACCGTCAGCACATCGCTCTGAAGGCCATAAGGATATACGCCACCCAGAACATCCATATCGCGCCACGTGACGTCTGCCGGCGCCCCCAATGTTGCGCCGGGCTTCACCACCAGCCCAACCTCGTTGCTGTTCACCGTCAGCGCCGACGTGGCTGCGCCGGAGCGCGTGACAAGATCCTCCCAGCTCCATCCCTGCGCCCATGGCTGGTCAGGATAAAGCCGGTCATCGCCGATCACGTCGTTGATCCGCGTCACCCCGTTCGCGACCACCATGTCCGCCAGGGTCGACAAGCAATCGCGCTCGCAATCCGCTGCATCGATCAGCATCGCATCGCCGCCGCCTATCAGAACAAGATCCGGCGCCTTGCCGTCTCGCGGCACAACCCTCACCGATGTTCCCATCGACGGATCGGGTTGCGTCATGTCGCCCAGCCGGTGAAACGCCGCCGCCGCCGTGAAAATCTTGGTATTCGACGCGGGCGTGAATCGCTCGTCCGGCCGGATAGCGATCAACTCGCGCCCGTCCATAGTCATGACGACGAGGCCCCAGCGCACGCCCTGGACCCCCGGCGCGTGCAACGCATCGCTCGTCCGATCCGCCAGCGTGCTGCAGGCTGAAAGTGTGATAGCAAAAAAGGCCGTGAGAAAGACTCGCATCAACAAACCCTAGCGTCGCATTCCCAAACGGAAAGCGGCTTCGTGCGGGAAGGACATGACCACGTCATGTGAACCCGCTAGCCTGCCGCCATGACACAACTTGATCGCCGCCGCCTTCTCGCCCTCGGAGCCGCAGCGCTGACGCTGCCGCCCGCCATTCAGAAGGCATGGGCCATCGACGCCAGGGTGAAGACCGGCACGATCAAGGACGTCGATCACATCGTCATCCTGATGCAGGAGAACCGCTCCTTCGACCACTATTTCGGCACGATGAACGGTGTGCGCGGCTTTGGCGACCGCTTCCCGATTCCGCTTCCCGAAGGCCGCACGGTCTGGCAGCAGAGCCACACTAAGTCTGCCCCCGCGCTTATCGCGCCCTTTCCCCTCAATACGGCTCAGACCTTCGCGCACATGCGCGTCGAGGGCACGCCACACAGCTGGCCGGATTCTCAATACGCCTGGGACCAGGGCCGCATGAGCCACTGGCCGGACCACAAGCAGCCCCACGCCATGGGGTATTTCACGGAAGCTGATATCCCGTTCCAGTGGGCGCTCGCCGATGCGTTCACGCTTTGCGACGCTTACCACTGCTCATTTCAGGGCGGGACAAACACCAATCGTCTCTTCCACTGGACCGGCACGAATGACGGCGAGGGCAAGGCCGGCGGCCCCTCCATTTCCAACTCGCACGACACGCTCCCGGCAAAGCAGCCGCTTGCGAAAGAGCCCTACACCTGGACGACCTATCCAGAGCGCTTGGAGGCCGCCGGGGTCAGCTGGAAAATCTACGAGGACATGGTC
>JAUYSA010000103.1 GCA_030696545.1 Hyphomonadaceae bacterium | reverse complement strand
GTGCGCTTGCCGAACATGCCCTACTCCTACTTGCCCAGAAGCTTTTTCAGCATCGAGGGCTTTTCTTTCTGCACTTCGCGTCCGGTCAGCAGCGCGGCGAGCTGATCCAGCCCCTGCGCGACCTTGGAATCCGGCGCGACGTCAAAGATCATCTGGCCGTTGTTGGCGGCCGTGCCGAACAGCTGCGCGTCGAACGGCAGGATCAGCGACGGATCAATGCCGATCGCCTGGCCGAAATCCTTCGCCGGAATTTCCGGGCGCTTCGGCAGGCCAACCATGTTGAGCACCAGCTTTGGCGGATTGTCGTTCGGGCGCGCGGCCTTGAGGAAGTCGATCAGGTTCTTGCCGTTGCGCAGCGAAGCCAGGTCCGGACCCGCGACGATCACAAGTTCATCGGCGGAAATAACGGTCGACTTGAACCAGTCGCTCCAGATATGCGGCAGGTCGAGCACGACGAACGGAACCGAACCACGCACCTGCTCGAGCACGCGGACATAGGTTTCCGGGTCGAGATTGTAGGTGCGGTCCAGCGTGGCGGGCGCTGTGAAGAGCGATAGACGGTCGGTCGCCTTGGTGATCAGGCGGCCCATGACGGCGTCATCGAACCGATCAGGCGACATCAGGGCGTCGGCAATCGTGGCGCCGGAGTCCTGGTTGAAGTCGAGACCCGTGGTGCCGAAGTTGAGATCGAGGTCGACCAGCGTTGCGTTGACCTTGCAACGTTCCGACAGCGCCCAGGCGAGGTTGTGTGCAATGGACGATGCGCCAACGCCGCCCTTCACGCCCGTCACAGCCAGCGTCTTGCCGGCGAACGGAGCTTCGGGGTCTGCAAACAGGTTGGCGATCGAGCGAATCATCTGCACCGGGTCGACCGGCGCGACGAGATATTCCGAAACGCCGCGGCGCATCAGCTCGCGATAGAGGCGGATGTCGTTGGTCTGGCCGAGCACGAGGACGCGGATGTTCTCGTCGCAATATTCGGCCAGCGAATCGAGCTCGCTCAGTAGCTGGCGCGGATCGCCAGAGCTTTCGATAACCAGCAGGTTCGGCGTCGTCTCGTTGACGTAATACTGGATGGCTGCGGGAACGCCGCCCTCGAACACTTCCATCGTCACGTTCTTGAGGCGGCGATCATTCATGATCGTGCGCAGCAGGCCGAGCGAGCTGGTGCGCGTGCAGAAGCCATGCACCGTGATGCGTGGAATCGGGCGATCGCCGCCCGTGTGGGTTGCACCGAACGAATAGTCGTAGCCAAGCCCCTGCCCGGCCGCGTCGTCGGAGACGGGCTCGGCATCCATCGCGGTCAGCGGCGGAAGGTCTTCGGCGTGGGAAGCCGGCTTCGGTTGCAGCCAGCTGGATGCAGCGGACGCCGCTTCGGCGATTGGCGGCGGAGGCGGCGGATCAAAATCCTCGCCCTCGTCCGAGAATTCGTCCTCGAACGATTCGTATTCGGCTTCAGACTCAGCCGCAAAGACAGCCGGAGCCGGCGGCGCAGGTTGCGCGGCGCGCGGCGGGGGCGTCATGAAGCCATCATCGTCAAGGCCGAAATCGGCCTCTTCAAATGTAGCTTCTGTAGCTTCCTCAAAGGCAGACGCCTTCACGTCCGGGCCACGCAGCGCCGCAGCGAAGCTGGCGCCGAGCGGCGCATCCATATCGAGGTCGAGATCGTGAGCGAGCTGGTCTAGATCGCTATCGTCGTCAAACTTGTCCCGTGATCCGGTCATGTCCCGCCTCTGATCCCTATTGCACGGCCTGGCTGATGGCGCCGCTTGCGTCGCCATTGCGCTCAGCCGAGGTCTTCTCCCCATTGCGGTATTTCGAGAACACGACTCCGCGACGGCCGATATCAGACGGGTCCATCCGCTGCGGGCCGACAAGGTCGCCGGGGTTGGCGATCTGGGCGGCAAGGTTCATGGCGGTTGCGCATCCAAAGGACGGCAGCGCCGTGTTGCTGCCGGTCCATGCGAAATCCCAGTGCGATATATCCGGGCAGTTCGGAACGACAGCGTTGTAGGTGCGGTAGCTGATGATCAACGGAGCGGAACGCGCGCCCGTGCCATCATAGGTTCCTTCAGCGATGTGGCCTGGCTCGATACCCTCGGCCAGCATCACGGCGCGGGCGTCGGCGGCGGCGCGGATCGCTGAGATATCGTCCGGCCCATTGCTCGGGCGCGAGATGATGACTGCGCCATGGCCTTCGTCCTGATAGCTGGCGGCGAAGTATTTCACCGCTTCACGCTCAACTTCGCCCAGCTTCTCGCCTGCGACGATGGTGTCGATCTTCAGGTCGGCGGTGGCTTCTTCCGCGACAATCTGCGTGTGCATGCGGTTGGCCCAGGCAATCTCCTGGTCCGAATGCTGACAGGCGCCGAGAGCAAGCAGCGAAACGCCGGCGAGCGCGATCTGGAAACGCGAGAACATTCCGTGTCTCCCCTTAGTCAATGATGAAGCCGCTGGCGCCGCCGGGAGGCTTCGCCTTTTCAGCGCCCGAACCGGGCACGGCGTAAACGTCGTTCAGTTTCCCGAACAGGATGGTGCGCGCGTCAGTCGCCGTCACATACCCGCGGTCCGGATCACGGAAGCCCTGCGGGTCAGTGGGATCGACCAGGTAAGGCGTCACGATCACGACCAGTTCGGTCTCTTCGTTCTGGAAGTCGCGGCTGCGGAACAGCGCGCCGAGCACCGGAATATCCTTGGCGCCCGGAATGCCATCGAGACTCTGACGCGTCGTTTCCTGGATCAGGCCGGCGATCACGAGGCTGCCGCCCGAGGGAATTTCGACCGTTGTTTCGGCGCGGCGAACCTTCAGCGCCGGGATGGTGATGGTCGAACCGACAACCGGCTGGCCCGTATTTGGGTCAACGCCTGCGATCGTGCTCGACTGGAAACCGCCCTGTTGCGATAGTTCGGACACTTCGACCGACAGCTGCAGCGAGATGCGGCCTTCCGACATCACGACAGGTGTATAGCCGAGGCCGACACCGAACGGCTTGAACTCGATCGAGATCTTGCCTTCGTCCTGCGCCACCGGAACCGGGAATTCGCCGCCGACGAGGAATTTGCCCGCCTCGCCCGAGATCGCCGCGAGGTTCGGCTCGGCGAGCGTGCGTACGATACCCACCCGCTCAAGCGCATTGATCTTCGCGCCGATCGCGCTCTGCTGTACCGCGCCGACGAGATTCCTGTAGCCAAGATCCGCTGTCAGACCGCCCAGCGCCGTTCCCGCGAGCGGGAAGGAGTTGGCGGACGACATCGCGACATTGTTGTCGAAGCTGTTGCCGGACAGCTGACCGAAGCCGATCGCGCCCGACAGGTTGATGCCCATCTGCTTGATGACCGAGCGTTGCATCTCGACAAAGCGGACTTTCAGCGTGACCTGGTCCTTGCCCTCGATCGCCATCATGTTGAGGACAGAGGCGTCGTCCTTCGCATAGGTGCGCGCGAGCTGCATGACGCGATCCGAGCCCGACAGGTTCGGCACTGAGCCCGCGAGAATGATGCGGCCATTCACGGCCTCGACCTGAACCTTGGAGCCCGGAACGTGACGCCTGATCAGCGTGCGCAGCTGTTCCATGCCGGCGACGCCATCCGTCACCGAAATCTCGAGCACCTTCACCTTGCGGCCCGAGCGGTCGAGGAACACGATGTTACTCTCGCCCGGCGCGACACCCATCACCGCGATGCGGCGGCGGTCGCGCGCCACGATGTTGGCGATCTTGTCGTTGGCGATGATGACGTCATCGATGTCGACGTCGAACTCGATCATGTAGGACTTGTTGACGGTCAGCGTCAGCACTTCCGTCGTGCTGGCCTGATCCGACACGTCGGGGACGGTGATGCGTTGCGCCGGAGCGCCGCTGAGCTCGCTGCCCGGAGGCTGGGCGATTGCGCCTGGCGACGTGACCGCAAGGGCGGCCGCGAGGCTGGCGAGAACGATTTTACGGTTGGCTGACATGACTGACCTCAACCTGCCGGCGCGGTGCTGACGGTTTCGTTGCCGTATCGATAGACACGCACGCCCTCGGCATCCTGCGAGACGCCATCGCGATAGACGCGGCCAGCGTTCGTCGCGCCCTGCGGGGCCTGCATGTCGGCGATGGAGCGCAGCGTAAGCGCGATCTCGCCGGCTTTCTTGGCGGTATTCAGCAGCGTGGCGTCGCGCTCTGTCAGTTCGAGCGTGGCGCGCGAACCGATGATCACCTGCCCCTGCCCTGACTGCGGCGCAGCTTCTTCCTCGCCTTCAACTTCCGGCGCGCCGTAGCGCGCATCGATCGCGAGCACGCGAATGTTGGAGAGGATAAGGTCGGAGCGGATGTTCTGCATCCCGCTATTGCCGTTAGCGCCGGTCGTTTCGACTTCGCGCGTGACGATCACATCGACGCGGTCGTTCGGTTGGATGAAGCCGCCCGCTGCGATCTCAGCGGCGATCTCGACCGAGACAGCGCGCATTCCCGGCGTCAGCATGACGGCCATGAAGCCCGCCGTGCCAGGATGCATGAGCTTGGACGTTGTAACCGGCTCGCCGACGACGAGATCGAAGCGCGCTACGGCGCCGACCATCTTCTCGAGGCCTTCGGGCTGCTTTTCCTGCTCGATGAATGATTCGACGTTCGCGCTCGCGGGCCATTCCTGCCAGCGCAGGTCTTCGGCCGCGACGAACTTGCCGACGGGAATCTTGGCGTTCGCAACGAGGATCTGCTTCGTTGGAATCTCAACGGGCTTCGCCGCCTCTGCAGGCGCTGACGACGCGACCGCAGGCGAAGGCGCCTGGACAGAGCGCACGAGGAAGACGGCGGCTACTGCCGCGCCTGCCGCCACCAGAAGAATGATCAGTCGCACGGGCGACATGAAGGCCCTCCGCCGCAGTCCCCAGGGGCCTGAAAGGGGCCCTATCCTGAGCGGGAGATTTTCATGAGGGCTCTAAGGGAGAGTTAAGACGATCGGCGCGAGGGCGTTAACGTTTCGCGTCAAGTCTTAACCGTGCAAATTTTGCCTAGGCGCTGAAGCCTGCAATTCCAGCCGCGAGAACGGGTGACGCCGGCGCCGCCAACAACGCGCCCACAGCGATCGCAACCGCATATGGCGCGCCCTCTTCCGGCGACATCAGACGATTGAGCCAGGGCTTCGTGCTCGTGACCTTCATGCGGCGCAGAACAATCAGAACGCCCGCCAGAGCGCCGCCCGCTATCGCCATGCCCAGAACAAATGGCGCGCTCGCGGCCAGCCCGGTCCACAGCGAAGCCGCCGCGATGACCTTCGCATCGCCGCCGCCAAACACGTTGAGATAGAAAAGCACCGCGCACCCGATCAGCACGCACGCGCCAAACACGAGGTGCATCCCCACCTCTTCAACAGAGAGGCCAGCAGCGAAAGCGGCGGGGATGAAGATGATCGCAAGGACGATCGAAAC
Organism: Hyphomonadaceae bacterium; assembly: GCA_030696545.1. Lineage (GTDB taxonomy): Bacteria > Pseudomonadota > Alphaproteobacteria > Caulobacterales > Hyphomonadaceae > UBA7672. Next base: position 6,904 of record JAUYSA010000103.1, on the reverse strand, counting down.
CCAGTTCGGGATCGTCATCGTCGAGACGTCGTGCCAGGCGGCGTAGATCAGGAGGAGCGGGAACGCCAGACAGAGCAGTGACGTGATCATCTTCCACCCAAGCTACTATTCAAGCAACTTACAAGAATTGGCTGAAGGAATTATTGACCGTAACAAGTATTCGCAAAAAGAAAGAAGCCGCGGACCAGAGGTCCGCGGCTTCCAATCTCATGCCAGCAAAGTTGCTGGCGTCAGATTACATCTCACCCGAGATGGTGTTGAACGTGTCGTTGGCAGCGGTGCCGAGCGTCGAGACGCCGCCGATGACGGCAACGGCGATCAGAGCGGCGATGAGGCCGTATTCGATCGCGGTCGCGCCGGACTTGTTGTTCAGGAATTTTTTCATCAGGTTTTTCATTTTTGCTTCTCCGCTATGCATGGTTTCTGTTTCCCACAGCGAAGTACCATCACCCGCAGTAGGTATGTTGAGTTCTACATGAGCTGGATTGATATCACGTAAAGCAGACAAGAAATTTGCGAGTATTCGTATTCAGTTCTGCTTAACCACGCCGTCAACACTCGATTCAATACTTTGAAGAGTTCAATAACGGCGCCAGCCCGTGCGTGCGTATGTATAGATAGACTCGCGCGCGCGAGTCCCCTGCCCCGCAAGCCCGATCCGGCATCGCGTCCTTAGCCATTGATTCAGGCTTGCTCCCTATCGTCACCCCAACTGTCCCCTGGGGAGACCGCCCATGACGAAGAAATTTTTTGCTGCTGTCGCGATCTGCCTGGCGCTTTCGCCGGCCGCGCTGGCTGATCCGTTCAAGGTGAAGGTCGACCAGACAGTCACGCTGAAGCTGAACCAGCCGGCCAACTCGGTCGTGGTCGGCAACGCGACGGTCGCCGATGTGACCGTTCACGACGCACGCACCCTGCTCGTCACCGGCAAAGCCTTTGGATCGACCAATCTCACGGTTCTCGATCGCGCCGGCAACACGATCTATTCGAGCCAGCTCATGGTCGGCGGTGAAGACGACAACGGCCTCACCGTGATCCGCAGCGGCGCCACTTACTCGTACTCATGCGTCGACAAGTGCCGCGCCACGCCGATGGTTGGCGATGCGCCGGGCCATTTCTCTGACGTGATGGCGACCGTGAGCGGCAAGCAGGCGACCGCCAAGGGCGATCAGTAGCCCGCTCTCGACGACAAATCCCTGACGATAGATCGAGGTATCAGGCCTCGGGCGCCTGCGCGGCGCTCGCACCCGTTCCGCCCGTGCCGGGTTTGAGCAGGAACATCAGCCCCAGGCCAATCGCCAGCAGCAACAGAACGGGTGAGAACCCGATGCGCTGATCGTTGAACGTGCGCGTCGCCCACCCTGTTAGCAGCGGCCCCAGCCACACTGTCGCCGTGCTCGACATCGCGAACAGGCCATAGAACTCCGCCACCCGGTCTTTCGGCGCCAACACGACGATCATGTAGCGGCTTGCGCTGATGTTTGCCGCCGCCAGCATGGCCACCATCGAAATCATCGCCAGGTAGAACACGTCCGCCAGCGTATCGAACACGCCTGCGCCATGGACAACGTGCGACGCCGGGATCAGGCCGTACAGGATCGACTGCTGCGTCGTCCCCAGCGCAATCGCCATGATCGCGATGAGCAGGCCCAGCTGGATCATGATCGCCTTGCGCGGCCCGTAAGCCCTGTCCATCACGCCCGCGAGCCACAGCCCGCCGATCGCTGCGAAGATCGACGCCCAGATGCCGTAAAGGACGTTCTCGACAAGATTCCAGCCCAGCACGCCCGACGACAACACGCCGCCCAGCGCCAGCAGCGCAATGATGCCGTCCTTGAAGATCAGGCAGGCGAGCAGATATTTCATCGCCTCGGGAAACTGCCGGAAAAGGCCTTTGAAATAGCCCACCACGCCGGTCGCCGCTGCGATCGGGTTGAGCTTTCCGTCTTTCGAAAACACCTGCCGCGCAGCCTGGCTCCAGCTGCCGCCTTCAGGTGCGCCGTCTGGCACATAAATGAAGAAGGGAATCACGAACACCAGAAGGAAAAGCGCCACAAACGGCCCTGCCCCGCGTTGCAGCAGGTACCCCGTACTCGCGTCTCCCAGCGCCGGCAGCGCCAGCGCAATCACCGCAAGACCGCCAAGGCAGATCGCCGACGACAGCTGGCCAAGCCCGATGCCGGCGCCCGAGATCTGCGACAGCGCTTCGGGCCGCCCCGACCCGCGCAGCATCGCGTTGTGCATCATCTCGGAATACGAATAGCCGACGAAGCCCAGCACCAGGAACATCATGGTTCCGTAGAGTCCGAGCCCGTCCGTTGGCGGATGAAACACGCCCGCCGCATCAACGCTGCCCGGCGTCGAAAACCACAACGCCAGCCCGCTCACCATCAGCATGCCGATGAACACGGCCATCAGCGGCTTGCGCTTGCCGCCCTTGTCCATCATCGCGCCAAGCAGCGGCGCTGTCAGCGCGCCGATAATGCCCGCCCATGCCGTGGCGTCCGAAACGGTCGCCTGCCCCAGCACCGGGTCGCCGACGATGTACTGCGCGAAGTATGGCGGGAACACATACGTCACGATCAGCATGAAGTACGGGTTGCGTCCGAATTCGAACAAAGCCCACGAGAAGCCAGCCGGGGCCATCACGCCGCCAACCCGCTGACGCTCTTTCCGCGCGATGTCCCGCGCTTCGGATGTGGCGTCCGTCATTATTGCTCCCCGGCCACTGGCGACCGGACAAGAGAGGGCATCAGGACATGCCTGAAGTCGAGGATATTCATTGAGAGGGATGCGGGGATTCGGACACGGGGAATACCCTAAGGCGCCGCTCTCACACGCTTATGCCCAGTTCCAGGTTGTCGCTAGCGGAAGGGCGGCTCGTAGAACGAGCGAAGCTTCCGCGAATGCAACGCATCGCCACCGGCCAGAGCCAGACTCTCAAGGGTCTCGATGCCGATCCGGATGTGCTCGCCGATCGCGCGCTCGTAGAAACGGTTTGCCGCGCCCGCCAGCTTGATCTCGCCATGCAGCGGCTTGTCCGACACGCACAGCAGCACGCCATAAGGCACGCGCATCCGATAGCCGTTCGCCGCAATCGTTGCGCTTTCCATGTCGATCGCAATCGCCCGCGACTTGTTGAACCGCTTGGCCGAGTCCGTGAAGCGCAGCTCCCAGTTGCGGTCATCCGTGGTCACGACCGTGCCCGTCCGAAGGCGTTGCTTCAGCACATCGCCATTCTCGCCCGTGACCTTCTCTGCCGCTTCCTGCAAGGCCACCTGAACTTCCGCGATCGGCGGAACCGGAATGTCGCGCGGCAATACGGCGTCGAGCACATGGTCATCGCGCAGATAAGCGTGCGCCAGCACATAGTCGCCAATCCGCTGCGAGTGACGCAGGCCGCCGCAATGCCCCACCATGATCCAGCATTCAGGCCGCAGAACCGCTAAGTGATCGGTAATCGTCTTCGCGTTCGACGGTCCCACGCCGATATTCACCAGCGTGATCCCTGCCCGGTCATCTGCCATCAGGTGGTAGGCCGGCATCTGGTGACGCCGCCACGGGCCGTCATTCACCTTCTGCGCTGCATCCTTGGTGTTCGCGTCGACAATGATCCCGCCCGGCGCCGACAGCTTCTTGTACGGCCCCGGCTGCTTCAGCCGCTCAACCGACCATTCGACGAAGTGATCGACATAGCGATGATAGTTCGTGAACAGGATGTAGCGCTGCACATGCTCGAACGGCGTGCCGGTGTAATGCTTCAGCCTCTGAAGCGAGAAATCGATCCGCGGTGCATCGAACAGCGCCAGCGGCCGAACGCCGTCGGTATCGAAAATCCCGCCATCCTGGATCTCGGCGTCGATCACCTCGTCGCCAATGTCGGCAAGACTGGGCGTCGGGAACCAGCGCGCAAACTCCGCTGGCGGCAAGGCCTCAGCGTCGATGTTCGATGCGTGCTCCAGCACATACGGATACGGAATCTCGGACGTCGAATTGACGACCTCGAGCGTCACGTCGAAATCAGCCATGATCTGGTCGAGCTGCTCCAGGAAGTAGCTCCTGAAGAAAGCAGGCTGCGTGACCGTGATCTGGTAGATCCCCGGCTCCGACAGCTTGGCGAAAGCGCGCGACAGCGGCGGCACCGGCCCATCGGGCTGATACTTCAGCCGCACCAGCGGATAGCAGAAATCCCCCCGCGTCCGCGACTTCGGATCGGGCGTCACGCCCTTGGTCACAAAAGCTTCCAGCGCGGCGCGAAGCCGCCCCACCGCCGCTTCGTAAAGCGCGGTTGCCTTGTCGATTGCCTGTGCTGGCGTGAGCTTCCCCGTCATTGCGGGAAACTAAATAAGCCGCGCTGCTCCGTCAACGCGCGCCGTTACGGCACGATGCCGCGACCCCTTCCCGCGCCAATTCTTGCGCCCCCGCGCGCGCCATGGAATGTCTGCTCCGGGGATTTGCATGACCGCCACGCCACAAACGCCTTCCGCGCCGCACGAAGCGCCAACCCCGCCCGTCGCCGGCGAGCCCGCCCGGCGTCCGCCGTCGCTCCTCGCCCGCATCGCCCATAACCTGCGCCATCAGCACTGGACCGCCATCGCGATCGAATTTTTCGTCGTGGTGTTCGGCGTGTATCTCGGTTTCCAGCTGACGGCGTGGAACACGGATCTCAACAACCAGAAGCGTGAGGCGAGCATTCTCCGCGAGATCGCAGCCGACCTTGAGGAAGACCGCCAGCAGATCGACACCGCCCGCACCGTCACCCTGCGCCGCATGGCCGCCGCGCACTACACGATTGCGCAGGCCACCGGAAAATCCATCGACCACTTCAACACGCAGACCGCCTCCACCGCATCGGTGAACCTTAGCGGCAGGCTGGCCATGCCCGAGCTTCCGCCGCTCGATGACGGCGCACGGCGCGGCCTGTGGGGCGCCATCGTGACCGGCATCTACCCGACGCCCAGCACGACCTCGTTCGACGCCCTGATCGGCGCCGGCGAGATCGGCCTCATCCGCGATACCGCGCTCGTCCGCCAGATCCAGAACTACCGCGTCGTCCTCGCCAGCTACAACGCCACCCAGAACCAGTCGCTGCGCCCGATGATCAACGACGTCCGCGCCGTCGGCGAAGCTTACGGCCTCGCAGCCTTCGCCGACATCGACGAAGCAGCCTTCCTCAAACTCGTGGGGGAAACGCCGCAGCTCTCGGCGACCATCGAATCCCAGCTCGGCTGGATGGCGCTGCAGAACACGCAGCTTCAGTCGGTCGACGGCGCAGCCGCCGCCCTGCTCGACCGGATCAATGCAAAGATCGCTGACTAGCGACCAGGCGCCAACGCGCTAGAGGTGTTGGTTGCCGCCACTGAAACGCTCAATCAGCTTGTCGACCATGCCGAGCGCAACCTGCGGCCTGCGCGCGATCAGCAGGCCAAGGCCCGCGATCGCCACCGTCGCCGCCACCGGCCGCTCTTTCAGGATCTGCTTGGCGACCTCGACCGGAAGGTCGAGCATCGCCAGCACAGCCCGCGTGGGATCGACTTCTTCAGGCTGCTCGTGCTTCTCGGGCTTCTTCGGCTGCACGCCCACCCACATGGCGATCGCCGCAACCGACAGGAAGCCCACGCCCGTAACCGCATACGCGGCCGGCCCGGGCATCCACATCTGCAGGGTCATCGCAGCGCTTACGGACAGCGTCACCACGCCGCCAATGGCAAGCAGGCTCGCTGCGCCCGCAGCAACTGCGACGCCTTTTGCGCGGTCAAAGAAACGTTCAATACCGAACACGATGGCTCCCGGCGCCCCGCTTCAACCGCTACTTGCGGCTGGTGAGCGACGCGAGAACGAAGCCGGCGGCAAGCGCGATGCCGACAGCAGCCAGCGGATGCTCGCGAACCTTGTCCGCGACGGCTTCCTTGTACTCTTCGGCTTTTTCGCCGGCATCTTCGGCAAGCGCGCGGCCCTTGGCGGCGGCGGCCTTGGCCTGCTCCTGCGCCAGCGAACCCGTGTCGCGCAGCAGCGCGGCGAGGTCGGCGCGCAGCGCCTTCATGTCATTCTTCAGTGTTTCGAGGTCGGTCTTGGCCGCGGGATTTCCGTTTCCGGACGCGCTGGTTGGGGACGACATGGGGTTACTCCAGGGGAAAGCTGCGACGTCACAGTACAACGCCTGCGCTTCATATAGCGTTTCATCAGCCAAGAAATATGGCTGGTGTCGTTAATCCCTGTAATAGATGCATGAAAAGGGCCGTCCGGCCCTCCCCGGCGACCGAATGCTACTCGGCTGCGACCTTCTTCTGCATCTTGTCGAAGCTGGTCCACACGCCATCGGAGCCGTGCCAGTCCCCGCCAGTCGCCCCTTTGGAGTATTCCGTGGCGCGCTGTTCGAAGAAGTTCGCGTGCTCGACCCCGTTAAGGATCTCCGACAGCCAGGGGATCGGATGCTCTTTCACGCCATAGATGGCGGGAAGCTTCAGCTGGCCTAGGCGCCAGTCGGCGATGTAGCGGATGTAGTTCTTGATGTCCTGCGCGGTCATCCCCTGCACCGGCCCCGTCGAGAAGGCGAGATCGATGAAGGCGTCCTCCATCATCACGACCGTGCGGCAGCAATCGATGATGTCGTTCTTCACTTCATCCGTAAGCGCACCAGTTTCGGCGGCGAGCGTGTGGAAGACCTTGATCATCCCCTCGCAGTGCAGGCTCTCGTCGCGCACCGACCACGAAACGATCTGCCCCATGCCCTTCATCTTGTTGAAGCGCGGGAAGTTCATCAGCATCGCGAACGAGGCAAACAGCTGCAGGCCTTCGGTGAAAGCGCCGAACATCGCAACGGTCCGCAGGATGTCCGCGTCCGTCTCGACGCCGAACTTCTGCATGTAGTCGTGCTTGTCCCGCATCTCCTTGTACTGCGTGA
>JAUYSA010000071.1 GCA_030696545.1 Hyphomonadaceae bacterium | reverse complement strand
CAGGCATTCTCGAAAACGGCGGGACACTAGGACAGTTTCAGGATCGCAGCAGAGAACGGCGGCAGCATCAGCGTGGCGCCACTGAAGACCGGATCGGACGTCCATAGCACTTGCGGCTTGACCTCGTAGGGGCGCGACATTTCGGTTCGGCCAAAATTGAAAACGCACTGGATGCGGTCGCCATCGTGCTCGCGATCGAAGACGAGCAAATCGTCGCTGGCATGTACGACGCGGAACGAGCCCGAGGCCAGAGCCGGGTTTTGCTTGCGCAGTTCGATCAACGCGCGGGTGGTGTGCAGCATCGACTCGGACAATTTTTCCTGCTTGTCGACAGCGGACATACGCTGGCGCGGATCGATGGGGAGCCACGGCTCCTTCGCCTTGGTGAAGCCAGCGAGAATCTCGTCCTTCCAGGGCATCGGCGTGCGGCAACCATCCCTGCCCTTTGTGGCGGGCCAGCCGGCTATCCCCCATGGGTCCTGCAACTTCTCGAACGGGACGTCGCCTTCGGGGAGGCCAAGCTCTTCGCCTTGATAAAGGAATATGGTGCCGCGCAAGCTGAGCAGCAGCGCCATGAAGAGGGGAGCTGCGCGAGGCGGCGGGCAACCGATGGCTTCGCCCCAGCGTGTGGTGACGCGTGTAACGTCATGGTTCGAGAACGCCCAGCTAGGCCAGCCGTCGTTGGGACCCTCGCGCCACTGGCTGATGATATCGCCCATCTTCTCGACGCCGGGCCATGCGCCCAGGAAATCGAAGGAGTAGGCTGTGTGCAGCCTTTGCTGGCCCTGCGTGTATTCGGCCATGAGCGCATAGGAGCCTGGAGCCAGTTCCCCCACCGTCATGTTGTCGCCGAAGCCATCGACCCGCTCGCGGACCTTCGCGATGAAGTCGAGTGTTTCGGGCTGGTTCGAGTTGAACGCATGGACCTGCATGTTGCGCGGTAGCGCCGGGGCGGGGTCGCCTGAGGGCGGGTTATCGCGGAGCGCTGCATCGTGGACATAGTAATTCGCCACATCGAGACGGAAGCCATCGACGCCAAGCGCGAGCCAGAAGCGCGCAACATCGAGAATGGCGGCACGCAGATCGGCGGAGCGGAAGTTCAGGTCAGGCTGTGTCGGCAGGAAGTTATGCAGGTAATACTGTCTGCGGCGCGGGTCCCACGTCCAAGCCGGGCCGCCGAACCAGGCTTGCCAGTTATTGGGCGGAGAGCCATCCGGCTTCGGATCGGCCCAGACATACCAGTCGGCCTTGTCGTTGGTACGGTCCTGTCGGCTTTGCTGGAACCATTCATGATCTGACGATGTGTGCGACCAGACCTGGTCGATGATGACTTTGAGGCCGCGATCATGCGCAGCCTTCAGCAGCGCCTCAAAATCGGCGAGCGAGCCGAATAGCGGATCGACTGCGCGATAGTCGGAAATGTCGTAGCCGAAATCGCGCATGGGGGATTTGAAGAAGGGCGACAGCCAGATGCCGTCGACGCCGAGCGACTTCACATGATCCAGCTTCGACGTGACGCCCTTGAGATCACCAATGCCGTCGCCGTTCGAATCCATGAAGGAGCGCGGATAGATCTGATAGAGAACCGCGCCGCGCCACCAATGGCCCTCCGTCATCGTCCGAAATCCCCGCGCCTTCATTCATTGCATGAGCGCCCGACCTGACCACGGGAGTCGGACAAGGTCGAGAGTTAACGATGGTTGGTCTTGAAATGCCCGGAAATTCGCCCGGCTGGCGCTCTCGCGCCTGACCGGCATGGTGATTGCTTTTCTCGCGCAAAGCGAAGCGCCGGAGGGGCGTTGATCGCCGTTGGCGTCCCAAATGGGCATACCCAGGACCGGACTGATGCACGCGACCGTCCCCTCGAACTTCCAGCAAGCCGCGTATGACCGTGTCGCCTGGGTCGATTACGCCAAGGGGATCTGCATCCTCCTGGTCGTGATGTTCCACACGGTTAACCACTATGAGGAGGCCTTGGGCGCCACCGGGTGGATGCGCTGGATCGTCGATTTCTCTCAGCCGTTCCGGATGCCGGACTTTTTCCTGCTCTCTGGTCTGTTCCTGTCGCGCACGATCAACTCGAACCTGACGACCTACATCGACAAGAAGGTCGTCCACTTCGCATACTTTTATCTGCTGTGGCTGAGCCTCACCCTGCTGGTCACTGACCACGATACACTGACTGCCAGCCCGGTCGAGTTCCTGAAGCTGTATGGCTGGAACATCCTGCAGCCGACGGGCGTGCTCTGGTTCGTTCACATGCTGGCGGTGTTCTATGTGATCACGCGGATGATCCGCCGCTTGCCGAAATGGTCGGTGCTGCTGGCTGCAGCCGCATTGCAGATTTCGCATCAGGCGCTGTGGATCGATACGCCGAGCTTCGCGCTCAACCGGCTGATGGACTATTACGTTTTCTTTTTCCTCGGCTACGCCGTGTCAGGGTTAGTGTTCGATGTGGCGGATCGGGCGAAGGCGCGGCCGTGGGTTACGGTGGCTGTGCTGGCGGGATGGGGCGTTTGCAATTACTGGCTCACGGAGCAGCAACTGCATCATATGCCGGTGTATGGGTTGTTCATGGGCCTTGCTGGCGCAATCGCGGTAATTGAGTTCGCAGCGTTGCTGTCGAAATGGAAGTCGGCGCGCTTTCTTCGTTACTGCGGGCAGAATTCCATAGTGATCTATCTTACATTCTTCTTCCCGATGACATTTCTTGAGCGCACGCTTGCTGCGAAGGCGTGGATTCCGGATGTGGGCTGGGCCTGTTTTGCGATCCTCGTGGCATCAACAATTGCGCCGCTGTTGTTCCACCTCGCCATTAAGCGCACGCCTTTGAATGCGCTCTATGTCAGGCCGAAAATGTTGCGGCTTGGCAATGACACGCCGAAGTTGCGTGAAGCCGCCGCTTGAAGGCGTATGAGCGCCTCGCCACGCCGGCTTTGCAGGCGCTGCAGATGAAGTGACGGCAAGGTCTGAAAAAACCGCGCAAAAGCAGGATGCCGCCGCTGTCCATCAACAGCGACAAGGAACCGTTGGATATCTAGAATCAAGTCGCGATTCACAGTCATGATTGGCCTAGAGAGAGGCCATGCCGAAAGACCACGAACCCACGCATCAACTGCCGCCCCCGCACAACCTGCCGGCCGAGATGGCCGTGCTGGGCGCGATCCTGTTTGACAACAATGCGCATCAGCGCGTGTCGGACGTGCTGAAACCGCGGGATTTCTATGCGCCAGCGAACGCAGCGATCTTCGAGGTGCTGGACAGGCTGATCTCCAATGGCCGCGTGGCTGATGGCGTGACGCTGCGGGAGCATTTCGATCGTGATGGAAAGCTTATCGAGATCGGCGGCGCGCGCTATCTCGCTGACCTTCTGGATTCAGCGGCGTTCGGCCCCGAGATTCTCGACTACGCGAAGCTGGTGCATGATCTTTCGCTGCGGCGCGAGCTGATCGATATCGGCGCAGGGATTGTTCAGAAGGCGACCAGTTCCGATATCGAGGAGCCGGGAGAATCCCAGATCCAGGATGCCGAGAAGCGGCTATTCGCGCTGGCGGAGCGTGGCGCCGGCGCGCAGGGCTTCCAGACCTTCAACTCGGCGCTGGCGACGACGATCGAGACGGCGACTTTGGCCTTCAAGCGCGATGGCAAGATTGCTGGCGTGCCGACCGGACTTTCCGAGATAGACCGGCGGCTGGGCGGACTGCACAAGTCCGATCTTCTCATCCTCGCGGCGCGTCCGTCGATGGGCAAGACGGCGCTGGCGACCAACATCGCCTACAATGCCGCCAAGCGGTGCCGCCGCTCGCCCGGTCCTAACGGGCAGATGAAAACGGATGAAGGCGCCGTGGTCGGCTTCTTCTCGCTGGAGATGTCGTCGGACCAGCTGGCCGCGCGCGTGCTTGCAGACGTGTCGGGCATTCCATCGGACAAGATGCGCCGGGGCGAACTGACGCCGCGAGACTACGAAGCCATCCGCGAAGCCGCGACGACGATGGAGGGCCTGCCTCTCTATATCGACGACATGGGCGGCATCTCGATCTCGCAGCTAGCCGCGCGTGCGCGACGCCTGCAGCGCACCAGCGGGCTCGACCTGCTGATCATCGACTACCTGCAGCTCATCACGCCGTCGGGCAGCCGGAAAAGCGACGGCCGCGTGCAGGAAGTTACCGAGATCACGAAGTCGCTGAAGGCGCTGGCCAAGGAGCTGGCCATCCCGATCATCGCTCTCTCGCAGTTGTCGCGTGCGGTGGAGCAACGCGAAGACAAGCGCCCACAGCTTTCCGATCTGCGGGAATCGGGCTCGATCGAGCAGGACGCCGACGTGGTGATCTTCATTTACCGCGAGGCGTACTATCTCGAACGTCTGGAGCCGGATCTGTCCGACCCGCGCCATGCCGAATGGAAGGACCAGGTCGCCAAGAAGCACAATATCGCGGAAATCATCATCTCGAAGCAGCGTCATGGTCCGATCGGGAAGGTCGAAGTGGGCTTCAACCCGGCGCGCGTGAAGTTTTCGGATCTCGACACTTCGGGCCGGGACAATGGCGAACGGTCGATGCAGCCCGCAGGCGGGGGCAGCGGCAAGAGCTTCCTGCCGGACGGACTGGAATAGTGACTTTGGGCGGCCGCCCAATTTCCGCCATTCCGGCCCTGCTTCACCTTCGCGGCAAAACCCTTTAGCGAAGCTGCATGTCCGGACCCCGCCTTCAGATCGATCTCGACGCGCTTGTCGCCAACTGGCGCATGTTCCAGCGGCGCGTTGAGCCGGCCTATGCGGCGGCCGTGGTGAAGGCAGATGCGTACGGGCTGGGCGCCACGACCGTAGCGACTGCCCTGAACAAGGCAGGATGTTCGCGCTTCTATGTGGCGTGGCCTTCCGAAGGGGCCGCGCTGCGCCGGGCTTTGGGGACAGCGCCGGAGATCATGGTTTTCCATGGGCCCACCGCGGACACGATGGACCTTTTCCAGATGTACCAGCTCGTGCCGGTGCTGAACCATCTCGAGCAGATCGACCTGTGGGTGAGCGGCAATGTCTCGCCGCGCCCGGCCGCGCTGAATGTCGACGTGGGCATGAGCCGGCTGGGGCTTTCGGAAAGTCATTGGGCCGTTGCAGCGAAGATGCTGCCGAAGCCTTCGCGCCTTCTGGGCCATCTCTCCTGCGGCGACGAGGACAGCACGCTCAACGCTGAGCAGCTGGAGACCTTCGAGCGCGCGAGCAAGCTTTGGCCCGGCGTTCCACGGACGCTGTCGGCCACGGGCGGATCGTATCTGGGCAAGGCCTATCATTTCGATGAAGTCCGCCCCGGTATCGGCCTCTACGGCGGCGGGCCAAAGCCGGCCGAAGGTTCAGCCCCGCATACGGTGGTCACGATAAAGGCGCCGGTGCTTCAGGTACGCGACATCAAAAAGGGCACTGCGGTCGGCTATGGCGCTTCGTGGAGGGCCGATGCTGACAGCACGCTGGCCACTGTGGGGCTTGGGTACGCCGACGGTTTCTTGCGATCTGCCTCGAACACGGGCATGGCGTTCGTAGCCGGGGAAAAGCGGCCGATCGTGGGGCGGGTTTCTATGGACCTCATCGTGGTCGATGTTACGGGGCTTTCGGTGTCGCCGGGGGATGAAATCGAGTTCGTGGGCCCCAACATGCCTATCTCGGAGGTGGCCGGGGCCATGGGCACGATTGATTACGAAATCCTGACCCGGCTGGGGTCGCGTTTTGAACGCTCCTATGCGGGGGGCGAATGACGGCTGTTCCTGATACTTCGCCGGCGCGTCCGCGCGATTTCATCCTGTTCCGGCCGTTCCGCCTGATCGGGCGCACGGTGCTGGGCGGTTTCGCCGAAGTGGGCCGGATAGCGTCCTTCTCCGCGCAGGTGCTGACGGCGTGCGTGACGCCGGT
>JAUYSA010000061.1 GCA_030696545.1 Hyphomonadaceae bacterium | reverse complement strand
TAGCAGCGCCCGACGATAAATCAGCTCCGGCACAAATGCGCGGCCCGTCCAGTGACCACTACTGCACCGATATCGTCATCTGCGTCGGTTAGATCGAAAACGGCCAGCAGCTCCTCCGCCACTTTTCCGTTAAATGCATTGAGCTTTTCCGGCCGGTTCAACGTGACGACTGCGGTCGCGTTCTCTCATTCGAAGATCAGCGTTTCGAATCCAGACAGCGCCATATGACTATCCTCCCGTCCCAATTTCCCAGTGAACAACGTAACTCGAAAAAACTATCGTTTCGCCCGGGTGACACATTTGCGCGTCACACCGTCGGATTGGAGGCTCTCCTCGAAAGTTGGTACTCACGTATTGTCACGACGAGCGTCGAGACCACGATGATAATAGCTCCCGCAACAGTCCACCCATCTGGCAGTTCGTTGAAGAAGATATATCCAGACAGCGCCGCAAATATAAGCCGCGTATAGTCGATGGGAGCCATCGCGGCCGCGTCCCCGGCCTGCATACCCCGAATATACAACGCTTGATTGATTGTACCGATGATGCCCATTACGCATAATAGTGCAAGATCAACTGGCTCTGGCCAACGCCAAGTAAGGACTGCTCCCGGAATTGAGAACCCGAATCCTAATATTACTGACCACATCATTATGACTGTTGGCGTATGATCGCGAGTCAGCACCTTCATGCCTGCTACGCCAAAAGCCAGCAGAAATGCCGCAAGAAGCATCGCACCCACCGCTAGACTCAAGGCATGTTCTCCGCCCATTTTGGGCAAGAGCATCACCAACACGCCCACGAACCCCATCGTCACAGCGCCAATCCGTAGAGGACCTACGTGCTCGCGCATGAGCACGGCGGCCAGAAGTGTGAGCCAAAGACTACGAGTAAAGGAAAGCGCGTTCGCTTCCGCGAGAGGCAGCTTTTGGAATGCGTAGAACGTCAACGTCATTCCGATTGTCGTCATAACCGAACGTGACAGCACCATCATTGGCCGTGCTGTATGGAGAACGCTAAGTCCGCGGCGCGCTATAAACGGCAATAAGATGATCAGACCAGCAGCCTGTCGGTAAAACGTTTGAAGGGGGGCCGGATAGTCAGCTCCAAGAAACTTGATCAACGTCGTCATGACGCTGAACGACACCGACGCGGCGAGCATCCACAGCGCGCCGCGTACATTGGGGCTTAGGTCTGCTCCAAACTTGCTACTCAGGATCTCACTCCAGGTTTGGCGCCGCCGCCCTATGTCGGCGTGAACAAGCGCTCACGGGCACGCTGGCCGGCTCAAGGCAAAGCGCCGTTAGACTGACAGCACCATCAGCCATCCTCCTCAAGTACGACGAGGATCGTCCCCTCGGTGACCTGTCCGCCGACGGAGGCGTTCACCTCCACGACTTTGCCGTCGAACGGCGCGGTCATGGCGTGCTCCATCTTCATGGCTTCCAGCACCAGCAGGGCCTGGCCCTTGGCGACGGTTTCGCCGGCCTTGACGGAAAGCTGCGTGACCTTGCCCGGCATCGGCGCGCGGACCTGGCCGTCGCCACTGCCGCCGCCGAGATCGGCGCCCGGCGGATGGTCCTTGAACACGAAGGCCTCGCCGGCCTCGAACACAACGATGTCGTCGTCATCAGTGATCAGGACAGAGCGAACCGGCGCGCCGTCCATAGCACTGGCGAGCACCGCCTTGCCGTCGTGGAACAGGCGCACGGCGGTCTCGTTCGGCGCGTTCAGGCGGAAGCCCTGCAGGCCGACCCAAGGATCGTCCGAGGCGCCTTCCTCGATCACCGCGGTCGCGGCGTCCGCCGCCGCAGACAGCGCCGCGACAGAAGGCTCGCGCGAGGCCGTCAGGGCTTCGAGCCGGCGCTCGATGAAGCTGGTGTCCACCTCGCCGGCGATGAAGTCCGGCTCCTCAAGGCAGCGCACCAGGAAGCCGGCGTTGGTCTTCACCGGCCAGGCCTCGACGCCGTCGCAGGCCGCGCACAGCTGGACAATCGCCTCCTCGCGGGTGTCGGCGTGGGCGATCAGCTTGGCGATCATCGGATCGTAGAAGGGCGTGATCTCGCCGCCCTCCTCGACGCCCGCATCGACCCGCAGGGTGCTGGGGATCAGGAAGTGGGTCAGCACGCCAGTCGACGGCAGGAAGCCAGAGGCCGGGTTCTCGGCGTAGAGGCGCGCCTCTACCGCATGGCCGTGCAGCCCGATGTCTTTCTGCTTCAGCGGCAGGCGCTCGCCTTGCGCCACGCGGATCTGCCACTCGACCAGGTCCTGGCCGGTGACCATCTCGGTGACTGGATGCTCGACCTGCAGGCGGGTGTTCATTTCCATGAACCAGATGCGGTCGGCGCGCAGGCCCTCGCTGGCGTCGGCGATGAATTCGACGGTGCCGGCGCCCACGTAGCCCACGGCCTTGGCGGCCTTGATCGCGGCGTCGGTGACGGCCTTGCGGGTCTTCTGGTCCATGCCAGGCGCAGGCGCTTCCTCGATCACCTTCTGGTGGCGGCGCTGCACCGAGCAGTCGCGTTCATAGAGATGGACGACGTCGCCGTGACTGTCGCCGAACACCTGCACCTCAATGTGGCGCGGGCGCTGGACATAGGTCTCCAACAGCACACGGTCGTCGCCGAAGCTGGCGCGGGCCTCGCGCTTGGCGGCGCCGAGAGCCGCATCGAAGTCCTCGCCCTTTTCGACCTTGCGCATGCCCTTGCCGCCGCCGCCGGCGACGGCCTTGATCAGCACGGGATAGCCGATGCGATCGGCCTCGGATTTCAGGTGAGCCTCGTCCTGGTTCTCGCCCAGGTAGCCCGGCGTCACCGGCACGTCGGCCTTGGCCATTAAGTTCTTAGCGGCGTCCTTGAGACCCATCGCGCGGATCGCCGATGGGGGAGGTCCGATCCAGATCAGACCGGCCGCCGCGACGGCCTCGGCGAACTCGGCGTTCTCGGACAGGAAGCCGTAGCCCGGATGGATGGCGTCTGCGCCGGCTTCCTTGGCGGCGGCAATGATGCGGGCGCCGATCAGGTAGCTCTCGCGCGCGGCGGCCGGGCCGATATGCACGGCGATATCGGCGTCATGCACGTGCGGCGCGTCGGCGTCGGCGTCGGAGAAGACGGCCACGGTCTCGATGCCCATTCGGCGGGCGGTGGTGAAGACGCGGCGGGCGATCTCGCCACGGTTGGCGACGAGAATAGATGTGATCTGCTTGCTCATCATCACATCCGGAAGATGCCGAACCGCGTCTCGGGGATCGGGGCGTTGAGGGTCGCGGAGAGGGAAAGGCCGAGCACGTCACGGGTCTGGGCCGGGTCGATGATGCCGTCGTCCCACAGGCGAGACGTGGCGAAGTAGGGGCTGCCCTCGTCCTCGTAGCGCTGGCGAACGGGCGCCTTGAAGGCTTCTTCCTCGGCCGGCGTCCACTTGTCGGCGTCGCGGTGGACGGTAGCGAGCACGCTTGCCGCCTGCTCCCCGCCCATCACCGAGATGCGGCTGTTGGGCCAGGTCCACAGGAAGCGCGGGGAATAGGCCCGGCCGCACATGCCGTAGTTGCCGGCGCCGAACGAGCCCCCGATCAACACGGTGAGCTTGGGGACTTCGGCCGAGGCCACGGCCGTCACGAGTTTCGCGCCGTCCTTGGCGATGCCGCCGGCCTCGTACTTGCCGCCGACCATGAAGCCCGAGATGTTCTGCAGGAAGACCAGCGGAATCTTCCGCTTGCAGGCCAGCTCGATGACGTGAGCGCCCTTCAGCGCGCTCTCCGAGAACAGCACGCCGTTGTTGGCGAGGATCGCCACCGGATAGCCCCAGATGCGGGCGAAGCCACAGACCAGCGTTGTGCCGTACAGCGCCTTGAACTCGTCGAAGCGCGAACCATCCACGATCCGGGCGATCACCTCGCGTACGTCATAGGGAGCGCGCACGTCGGACGGCACGATGCCGTGCAGCTCTTCTGGATCGTAGGCGGGCGGTTCAGGTGCCTCGCGGGTCAGCTCGACGGTCTTGGTGGTGTTCAGATTGGCAACGATGTTGCGGACGATCGCCAGGGCGTGCTCGTCGTTGTCGGCCACGTGGTCGACGACGCCGGAACGGCGGCCATGGGTGTCGGCGCCGCCCAGCTCCTCGGCGGTGATCACCTCGCCGGTGGCGGCTTTCACCAGCGGCGGGCCGCCAAGGAAGATGGTGCCCTGGTTGCGGACGATGACGGTCTCGTCCGACATCGCCGGAACGTAGGCGCCGCCGGCGGTGCACGAGCCCATGACGCAGGCGATTTGGGCGATGCCCTCAGCGCTCATCCGGGCTTGATTGAAGAAAATGCGGCCGAAGTGGTCGCGGTCGGGGAAGACCTCGGCCTGATGAGGCAGGTTCGCGCCGCCGCTATCCACCAGATAGACACACGGCAGGCGGTTCTGCAGGGCGATTTCCTGGGCACGGAGATGCTTCTTCACCGTCAACGGGAAATAGGCCCCGCCCTTCACCGTCGCATCGTTAGCGACGACCATCACCTCGCGGCCCGAGACGCGGCCGATGCCGGTGATGACGCCGGCGCCCGGCGCCTCATCGTTGTATTGGCCGAATGCGGTCAGCGCCCCCACTTCGAGGGACGGCGAGCCGGGATCGAGGAGGCGCATGATCCGGTCGCGGGGCAGAAGCTTGCCGCGGCCTTCGTGTCGTTTGCGGCTGTCTTCCGAGCCGCCCAGGGCCGCGCGGCCGGAACGTTCGCGCAATTCGACGACCAGCTGGCGGTTGACCGTCTCGTTGGCCGTAAACGCGTCCGACGCGCGGTCGACGGCTGTGGGCAGTTTCCTCATGCTGGGCAGGTCGCAAAAGTAAGGGCGTCGACCGGAGGCTCGACTCTCCGGTCGGCACTTCCGCCATCTGCGCGGGAAGAAAGCGCCATTGCCAAATGAATGGGTTTCATGATCATCCGCCGATCAGCTCGCGACCGATCAGGAACCGGCGGATCTCATTGGTGCCAGCGCCGATGTCGTAGAGCTTGGCGTCGCGCAGGAAGCGCTCGACCGGGTACTCGCGGGTGTAGCCCGCACCGCCAAGCGCCTGGATCGCCTCCAGCGACACCTTCACGGCGTTCTCGCTGGCCATCAGGATCGCGCCGGCGGCGTCGAAGCGGGTGGTCATGCCTGCGTCGCAAGCCTTGGCGACCGCGTAGACGTAGGCGCGTGCCGAGTTCAGGGCCACGTACATGTCGGCGATCTTGCCCTGCATTAGCTGGAACGAGCCGATCGCCTGTCCGAACTGTTTGCGCTCGCGCACGTAGGGCAGCGTCACGTCCAGGCACGCCTGCATGATGCCCAGCGGACCGGCCGCCAGGACGGCGCGCTCATAGTCCAGGCCGCTCATCAGCACGCCGACGCCGCCGTTCAGCGGGCCCATGATGTTTTCTTCGGGGACTTCGCAGTCCTCGAACACCAGTTCGCCGGTGTCGGAGCCGCGCATGCCCATCTTGTCGAGCTTCTGAGACACCCGGAAACCCGCGAAGTCCTTCTCGATGATGAAGGCGGTAATGCCGCGCGACGAGGCCTCTGGGGCGGTCTTGGCGTAGACCACCAGGGTGTCGGCGTGGGGCGCGTTGGTGATCCAGAACTTCGTGCCGTTCAGGACGTAGCGGTCGCCCTTCTTCTCGGCCTTCAGGCGCATCGAGACGACGTCGGAGCCGGAGCCCGCCTCGCTCATGGCCAAAGCGCCCACGTGTTCGCCTGAGATCAACTTGGGCAGGTAGCGGCGCTTCTGCTCGTCGCTGCCCCAGCGGCGCAGCTGGTTCACGCAGAGGTTCGAGTGGGCGCCGTACGACAGCCCGATCGAGGCCGAGGCGCGCGACACCTCCTCCATGGCGACCACATGTTCGAGATAGCCGAGGCCCAGCCCGCCGAACTCCTCCTCCACCGTCACGCCGTGCAGGCCGAGCTCGCCCATCTGGGGCCACAGCTCGCGGGCGAAGGTATTGTCGAGATCGATCTGCGTCGCGACGGGCCAGATCTTATCGGCGGCGAAGCGGGCCGTGGTCTCGCGGATCATGTCCGCCGACTCGCCCAGGCCGAATTCCAAGACTGACATCAAACTTCCCCAAGGCGTCGCGGGACCTTGGCGCCAGCTTCACTTCGTGGGAAATTGAACTTTCGAT
>JAUYSA010000028.1 GCA_030696545.1 Hyphomonadaceae bacterium | reverse complement strand
GCGAGACGGAGGGGGATGGGGAGGTGTGGCTCGGTGGTGAGCAGGCGCCGTGTTTTTCATTCATCACGTCGCAACGCCTCTTGCCCTATCGGTGGGGGTGATGTGAAACCCCCGGCTTCCCGTGTTGAGGACGTGAACGTTCATGGCTGGACTGAAGTACAAACCCGGCGACTTTGATCTGGTGGTGAAGCGCGCAAGCGCGGGCCTTGGGCTGTTCTCGAACTCGAAGATCCCGAAAGGGGCGTGCATCATCGAGTACACGGGCCGCGTGATCAGCGAAGAAGAGAAGTACAAAAGCCGGTCGAAATACCTGTTCGACCTCGACAACGGCACGACGATCGACGGGCAGGGGCGCGATAACAAGGCGCGCTACATCAACCATTCCTGCAAGCCGAACTGTGAGCCGAACATCTGGCGCGGCAAGGTGTGGATTCACGCGACGCGCACGATCAAGCCGGGCGACGAGCTGGTCTATGACTACGGCGAGGCGTATTTCCAGGCCTATATTGGCGACAATTGCCGGTGCCCGCAGTGCGCCGAGGTGAGGGCGTATCAGAAGTCGCTGCAGGCTGCTGAGTAGGCTGCGGTCTAGAGCCCGCCGCCCGAGATCGAGAATTTGCGGCGGGTGCCGAGCAGCTTCTGGGCTTCGCCGATGGCTTGCGCGGCCGATTCAGCGAGCTTGAGACGCGGTTCGGAGCGGAGAGCTTCGAGAGCTTCCGTCAGATGGGCGATGCCTTCGCGCAGCATGACAGGGTCGAAGCGCTTCTCGGCTTTGAGGCGCAGGGCGCGGCCTAGCGTGATGTTGGCGGCGATCCAGCGATCGGGCGCGGCGGAGCGGTTGATCTCGCCCAGCGTGGAGCGGGCGATGTCGACCGAGCGGTCGATCCAGGCGTCGTTGCCGGCGAAGGCGAGCTGCAGGGCGCCGGCAGATGCATCATCCACCATTTCGGCGAGCAGGGCCTGATCGGCTTTCGGTTTCTGATCGAGAATGGAGAGCAGGCTCTCGACCACGGGCTGCAGGCGCTCGGGGCGGAAATCCTGCGGGCGGCCGAGGGCGGGGCGGAACTGTTTCGCGGCGGCGTAGGCCATGGCGCGGTTGAGCGCGTCGTCCCAGTCGGTCTTGTCCTTCGGCATGGCGAAGGTGACGGGCGTGCGGGCCGTCTCGAACGTATTGGACGGACGGGCGAGAATGCGGGCGAAGCCTTTCGAGCCGCGCGGATCTTCGGCCCAGAGGATGAGATCGGCGTCGGTGCGCTTCATCAGCAGTTGTGCGCGCTCGTCGCCTTCGAGGCTGCCTGGATAGGCGACGACGCGGAACGGGCCGCCGAACATGTAATCTTTCAGGTGGCTCTCGACCGCCTTGCGGAGGAAAGCCGAGATGGCGGAGCGCCGGCCGGCGCCGCCACGAACGACGAGGATGCGGGCGCCAACCTCATTGTCGCGCTTGACCGCGCTGGCCAGTGCGGTGCGGCGAAGGCCGAGCGCCATGCGGACGAGAGCGGCAAGACCGAGCACAAGCACGGCGAAGAAGGCGCCGATCAGGAGGATCAGGCCGATGCCGGCGAGCTGCGGGGTGCCGACAAGGCCGCCCTCGACGGAGGCCCACGCGTCTCCCAGTGCTTTGAAGATGCCCGAAAGGAAGTCCATCAAACGGTCCTGCCGCATACATTTTCGCGGCTCTGCAGCATTTGTTCTAAGGGGGCTGCAAATCCGGCGCAACGGGCGGTGGCGCCGCGTGCTGACGCGGGCATGGTTAAATTACGCGTCATGTTCGGGGCGGGCAGAAGCAGCGCTATCTGGGAAAATTGCAGGCATTGCGGGGCTTCCGGAGAGGCTGGCGGCGGGAAGGCTTCGCAGGCATAAGGGGCCCGCCGACTCCGTAGCTCAGCAGGATAGAGCATCGGTTTCCTAAACCGGAGGTCGCAGGTTCGAATCCTGCCGGGGTCGCCATTCTTCCGGGCGTGTGCCTCTCCGGTGTATTGGCAGCGCTGCGATCCGGCCCGTTGCGATTCAGGTGTGGCTTCCTATGGTTCGGCCATCGGGAGGCGGGGCTGAGGATTTACCGACAGACAGGCGTGGGCTGGACCCGGCGAGGCTTTCTCGCTGGCGGCCTGGTGTTGGCCGGGTGCAGCGCGCAGGGCGACCTGTCGGCTGGCGAGCAGGGGCGTGTGGCGCGCGTGCTGGAGGGAGATGCGCTGGCGCTGGATACGGGGCTGCGGGTGCGGCTGGTCGAAGTGGAAGCGCCGGCGCCGGGGTATGACGGGCGGGTGGACGAGCCGTGGGCGGCCGAGGCCAAGGCCGTGCTGGAGGCGGCGGCAGTCGGGCGACAGGCGCAGCTCTGGTATGGCGGACTTAGCCGCGACAGCTATGAGCGGGCGCTGGCGCATGTGATCGTGCGCGACGAGGTGGGCGGCGAAGTCTGGCTCAACGGCCTGGTGGTGCGTCAGGGCGGCGGGCGCGTGCGGACGTACAATGACAATGCACGGCGGGCGCGGCGGCTGTTGGCATTGGAGGTAGAAGCCAGAGCGGCGAAGCGCGGGCTGTGGGCGGATGCGCACTGGCGTGTGCGGGGGCTGGACGATCTCGAAGGCGCGCCGAACTTTGCGATTGTGGAAGGAGAGATCGCTTCGCTAGGAGAGATGGCCGGCGATGGCGAGGCGCATCTGTCGCGCGGCGGGATCAGGCTGGATGTCGGCGAACGGCTGGGATTGCCGGACGTAGAGTTGGCCGTTGGTGCGCGCGTGCGAGTTCGGGGTCGGATCGATACGCGGGAAGGTGAAGCGAAGATCCGGGTGAGCCATTGGGCGCAGGTTGAGGTGGTGTGATCGCGCAGAACGCTTCTTCCGGCCTCCTTGCGCGATCGGGGCGCGTCAGTTGACGAGCGCTACGGCGTCGGGGCCGGCGGGGAAGCGGAGCTGGTCGGAGGTGTCGTTGGCGGCGCGCCAGACGCCGTCGGCCACGTCGGCTTCGGTGGTGAACACGGCTGGGCGTTCCGCAAAGGCGGCGAAGATGGGATTTGCAAAGGACTGGTAAGGCTGCGGGATCACGTCCTCGAACTTCACGTCGGTGTTCTGGGCGAAGCGCGTGGTCGGTCCGTAGCCGGGCTCGACCAGCTTGGCGTGCACGTTGAAGTGCCGGAGTTCGAGGGCGAGGGAGCCGGTGAAGCCTTCGATCGCGGCCTTGCTGGCGGTGTAAACCGATACGAGCGGAAAGGGCGCGAGCGTGGCGCTGGAGGTGACGTTGACGATCGCGCCTGACCGGCGCGCGCGGAAATGCGGAATGACCGCTTGGGTCATGGCGATGACGCCGAATGTGTTGGTCTCGAATATCTCGCGCGTCTTCGCCATCGATGTCGCTTCGAGTGCGCCGAGCATGCCGATGCCGGCATTGTTGACGAGAACGTCGATGGGGCCCGCGGCGCCGATGGCGGCCGTGATGCTTTCTGGGCTGGTCACGTCGAGCGGGAGCAGGCGGATGCGGTCGGACTTTGGCCGGATGCCCTCGCGCGGATTGCGCATGGTGGCGATGACGTTCCAGCCCATCGCGTGGAAATGGCGGGCGGTTTCGAGGCCGTAGCCGCTGGAGCGGCCCGTGATCAGTACCGTTTTCATGTCGATCTCCTTTGATGGAGACGGTTTAGCCAATGTTTTCCGGACGATCTGCGATTACAGGTCCGCATTTTGTTTGTTATCGTCCGGAAATGGTTGATCCGCTGTCCGACATCATCGCGCTGCTGAGGCCGCGCACGGTTTTCATGAAGGGGATCAGCGGGGCCGGGCGCTGGGCTGTGCGCTACACGGACTTTGGCCATCCCAGTTTCTGCACCGTGCTGGAGGGCGGGTGCCGCCTTGCGGTCGAGGGCGAGGCGGCGATCACGCTGGCGGCGGGCGATTTTGTGTTGATGCCTGCGACGCCTGGCTTTGTGATGTCAGGGTTCGAGGCGGCGACGCCGCGGCTCATCGATCCGAAGGTGTCACCCGCGCCCTCCGATGAAGTGCGGCATGGCGATCAGGATGGCGCGCCGGATGTGCGGCTGCTGGGCGGGTATTTCGTTTTCGACTCGCCGGATGCGGCGCTGCTGATCTCGCTGTTGCCGTCGCTGATGCATGTGCGCGGCGCGGGGCGGCTGGCGACCGTGGTTGGGCTCGTGGCGGAAGAGGCGGTGGAGGCCCGATCCGGGCGCGATCTGGTGCTGACGCGTCTGGTCGAGGTGTTGCTGGTGGAAGCGCTACGCGCATCGCCCGGCGATGATGCCCCGCCGGGGCTGTTGCGCGGCTTGGCGGATGCGCGCGTAGCGGCGGCGATGCGCCAGATGCATGGCGATGCGGCGCGGCCGTGGACGATGCTCGAACTTGCGCGAGAGGCATCGCTCTCACGCTCTGCGTTTTTCGATCGCTTTGTGCGGGCCGTGGGAATGCCGCCGATGGAATATTTGCTGGCGTGGCGGATGGCCGTGGCGAAAGACCTGCTACGGCGGCGCGAGGTGGGGCTGAACGAGGTGGCGCAGCGCGTCGGCTATGGCTCGGCGAGTACGTTCTCGACGGCGTTCAGCCGGCATGTCGGGCAGCCGCCTGGGCGCTATGCGCGCGGTGTGGGATTGGGCGAGCAAGAAAGATCCTCGGGTCAGGCCCGAGGATGACG
>JAUYSA010000003.1 GCA_030696545.1 Hyphomonadaceae bacterium | reverse complement strand
CACCTTCGAGAAACGCGCGCGCCAACGCGCCAACCGCATCTTGCGTGAGCGCGCCAACAGCCCCCTCCGTCTTGCGCCTTCGGCGCAATCCACCTCCCCCATGCTGCGCATGGTGGAGGACTCAGTGATCACGCTCGAAGTCCTCCACCGCCGCAGGCGGGGGAGGTGGATCGGCGCGTCTTCGCGCCGAGACGGAGGGGGCTGCGCGCTCCCGCGCGGACCTCCTTCAACACAGCCGCAAACACAACTTCGCCCGCGCCCCGCTGATCGAACATCAGCGAGGTCGCGGGCGCATGTCACATCACCCGAAACCAGAACCCTCAGTTCGGCTTGGTCGAGGAATCTCCATCCACCGCATCCGCGATCGAATCCGCATCATTCTTCCGGTCGATGCCCAGCGTGTTGTCCACGGCTTCGCCCGCCTTCTCCAGCGCGCCGTCGCCCGGATTGGCCTTGCCGTCGCCGATCTTCTCGATCGCCGTATCCATATCCTCGCCAGCCTTCTCGCAAGCCGCCAGACCCACAGCGCCAAACGCTACGCACGCGATAACCATTGCCTTCATCATGATACGTCTCCCTTTATGACGCATCCGCGCCAGTCCTGGGCACATCAACGCTTGACCCCGCCGCACGGTTGCATCGGCGGAACAAGACGCATCTTGCCAAATCGCCATGAAGCCTCTCGAATATTCCCGAAGGCAGGGGACAAGCCATGACAACCGAGATCGCCGCCGAAGCCGCTGCCCAGCCTCAACCAGAAGAACGTCCGCGCCTGTCTGTCCGCATGGGCTGGGGATCAGCCATCTTCCAGGCTGCTCTCGTCGTGGTCGGCGTCCTGCTCGGCCTCGCCGTCACGGAATGGCAGGCCGACGCGCGTGAGCAGGACGAGGCCCAGCACGCGCTATCCGGCATCATCGAGGAAATCGGCGCCAACACCAAAGCCATCGCCGAAGCCCGCGCCTATCACGAGGCAAAGCTCGTCGCGATGGCCGAAGCCCAGAAAGCCAACACGAAACTCGACTTCCGCACCTTTGATCGCGGCTTCGTCGCCCCGGCTCAGGTCTCCAGCGCCGCATGGACCTCGGCAAGCGAAGTCGGCGCGCTATCGCACCTGCCCTTCGACCAGGTCCTCTCGCTCAGCAAGGTGTACGCCCAGCAAGCCGCCTACATGCAGCAGCAGGCCACCGTTTCCAGCGTCATCTACACCGAGATTTTCGCCCGCGGCACGGAGGGCATGCTCGAGCACGCCGCCGGCCTGCGCGCCATCATCTCGACCTTCCAGTACCGCGAACAGCAACTCGAAACCGCTTATGCGGCAGCGATCGGCCAGTACACGGCCACCATGCCCTGATCCCCGGTTGACGCCACGGGCGCCCCCCGGCCACTCTCCGCCGGAATCGCACCCTCCCGGTCAGGGGCGCCGAGGGATACGCCATGCTCTGGATCACCATATTAAAGGCCATCGGCACGCTAGCCGTCGTCGTGATCATTTCCGAGGTGCAGAAGCGCTCCAACGTGCTCGGCGCCGCCATCGCCGCCCTGCCGCTGATGACCATGCTGGTCGTATTCAACCTTGCGACCGATCCCAAGGCCGGCCCGGCCCAGGCCAACCTGTTCGCCAACACCACCTTCATGCTGTTCTGGCCCGGCCTCACCTTCTTCATCCTGCTGCCGGTGCTGCAGAAGTTCGGCGTGCCGTTCTGGTGGGCGTTCGGCCTCGGCGTCGTGCTCACCTTCGCAGTGACGCTCGGCGCGATCGCGCTGCTGCGCCACTTCGGCGTGAAGATCGACTGATGGGGGGCTTCGAAAAGAACACGCGGATCGCCATTCTCATCGCGCTCGCCAGCGTCGTGGTGATCGCTCCGCTCGTCGGCGTGTACGCCTTCTCGCCCTTCATGTTTGTCTGGGGCGTCCAGCCCTATCAGCTGGCCGTCACCCTCAGCGTCATGATCGCCGAAGCCTTCGGTATTGCGGCGCTTCTCATCCTCGTGCGCCGCTCGAAGAAATAGCTACATCACGCCGAACAGGTAGAGGATCAGAATGATCGGCAACGGAATGCCCAGAGCCCAGAGCGCAAGACCTTTCATGACGTTCTCCTAAACCTTGTCCGCCATCGTGACGGGGCGTGGCATGCGATCCCGCTCATGCCAGTCCGGATGTTCCGAACCCAGCTTGCCGCCGGCAATTGCGCCGACCGCTCCCAGAACCATCATCGCGAAAGCCCACCACGCCGTCAGCGCCGCTGCATCCTGCACCGCATCTGTCTCCGCAGGCGTGAGTGCGGCAGCAGCCCCGGTCGCCTCGCCCGTCGCCGCCTGAGCCGCATCGACTGCACGGCTTGCCGTTTCCTGAACTGACATCCCGTCGGCGCCGGCAAGAATGCCGGTCACACCGAAACCGAGCACGCCCGCAGCCAGCGTGAAGGCCAGCGCCCACACGACCAACCCTTGCAACATGCCCGAATGATGATCCGGCCACCGCGCACCGCGAACAGCCACGAAGGCGCCGATCTGCAGCGCGACAAGATTAGAAAAGATAACCCAGAGCCCGCCACCGATCGTCCACGCCGGGGCCTGCTCACTTGCGCCCTGCCAGGGATTCAGCGCCGTCGCGCCGATCGCCACACCCAGGATAAGCAACGCAAAACCCACCGCGATCGCAACCACGGTCCCGGCAATCGCTGCGCCCCAGTCGATCAGCGGATGCGAATACGGATGCGGCGCAGGCCGCGCCACAAGAGGTTCAATAGCCATCGCGCTCTCCTACGCATGTATGATTGCGCAGAACAACGTTCCATCGTCGAAAACGTTGCCGGATGCTCCGGCCCCGGAAGACCTGGCGTCAGAGTGCCGATGGGCGTTTTTTATCCAACCCCGATCACCGCCGCGCCGGCCAGCACGATGGCTGTATAAACCGCGCCCACAGCCACGCCCCTCCATATGCCCGCACCGATTGCGGTCTTGAAGGACAGCCGGCCCTTCCCGGTCTGCTCGCCACTGGTCCACGCCGCGCCGAGCACAGCGCCAGCCGCAGACGCCGCACCGCCCATTGCCGAGCCCGCCGCCGAAAGCACCGCAACTCCCGCGCCCAGCGCCATCGCGATGAAAAGCGCGCACAGCACGATCAGCATCCACGTAATGATCGCGAACTGCCCCAGCGCCTCCGCGCCCGGCGGCCAGCCGCCGCCGCCGCCGCCGACAATGTCGCCAACGATCGACCCGGCATTCACCACGCTCGTCACCTCCGGCCC
Organism: Hyphomonadaceae bacterium; assembly: GCA_030696545.1. Classification (GTDB taxonomy): domain Bacteria; phylum Pseudomonadota; class Alphaproteobacteria; order Caulobacterales; family Hyphomonadaceae; genus UBA7672. The sequence goes on along the minus strand of JAUYSA010000003.1, from coordinate 5,050 downwards.
CGGCAGTGCGAACCCGCCCAGTCCCAGCAGCGCGGCAATCCCGGCGCCAAGCGCCACATGCAGACCAAGGCATGACACGCCCACCTGCGCCGCCGCCCACGCCTGCGGCGCGTCGATCGCTTCGGCCAGCCACTTCACACGGAACGGCTCCAGCGCTCGCCGCATGTAGGGCAGGCTCACCAGCGCGCTGACGCAAGCCGCTACGACAAGGTTCTGCGTCATCATCACCGCGAACTCGGCCGGCGCCGCGATCGGCGTGCTCACGGATGCTACCAGCCCGGCCCACGCATCAAGCAGCCCTGTCGGCTGCGCCACCAGCGTCACCAGCCCCCAAGCCGGAATCGCCAGGAACACCACGATCATGATGGGAACGAAGATCACCGCCATTACGGTCGAAATCGCGCCGATCACGAAGTCCGCAATCGGCGTCGGCCCAACCTGACCCGACGTTACCGGCGTATGGCGAGAACTCGGCTTGATGACCATACCGCCCCCCTTAGGCCATCAAACCACGAACGGCCCCGGCGGTCGAACAATCACTCGCTTGCCCCCGCTTCCCGCGCGCGTAAGCTCTCTCTAACGGGAGAACGCGACATGGCCGACACGACGACCAAGACCTACGAAGACATCCTCTATCGCGTGGAAGACGGCGTCGCCGTTGTCATGCTCAACCGCCCCGAGAAGTTGAACGCCTGGCGTGGCGAGATGGACCGTGATGTCCGCGCCGCCATGCGCGAAGCGAACGACGACCCAGCCGTGAAAGTCATCATCCTCACCGGAGCAGGCAAAGGCTTCTGCGCCGGCGCCGACATGAACATGCTCCAGACCATCCAGTCCGGCGACGCTTCCACCTCCCGCTCCGCCGTCAATGCGCTGGAGCCGTGGGACAAGACCGCGAACGAGAACTTCCAGAAGCAATACTCCTGGCTCCCCGCCGTTCAGAAGCCGATCATCGCCGCCATCAACGGCGCAGCCGCCGGCCTCGGCCTCATCATCTCGCTCTATTGCGACATCCGCTTCGCGAGCGACACCGCGAAATTCACCACCGCCTTCTCGCGCCGGGGCCTCGTGGCCGAGCATGGCATATCGTGGCTGCTGCCCCGCCTCATCGGCTTCGCGAATGCTGCCGACCTGCTTTACTCCGCCCGCGTCATCACCGCCCCCGAAGCCAAGGGCATGGGCCTCGTCAGCCGCGTCATCCCTGCCGAGAAGTTCGAGCGCGAAGTCATGGCCTACGCAAAAATGCTCGCCACCGAAGTCAGCCCCCGTTCGCTCCGCGAAATGAAGCGCGAGATCTGGGCCGCCCAGTTCCAGACCCTCGGCCAGGCGATCGACAGCGCCAACGGAGACATGGCCCCCAGCTTCAAGTCCGAAGACTTCAAGGAAGGCATTGCTCACTTCATGGAAAAGCGCGCCCCGAAATTCACCGGCCGCTAGCGACCCCGCTCATCCCGGCGAAAGCCGGGACCCAGCGCATGTGGCGCGATTGCTGCGAACCGCCGCCGCAGCCCCCACATAGGGAACCTCCACCAACCCAGCGCGTCTATCCTGACGCGCAACGCAGGGACCCCGCATGAGCCAGGATTTGACCGGCAAGCATATCCTCATCGTCGAGGACGAGTTCTTCGTCGGCTCGGACCTCGAACAGATCCTCGCCGACGCAGGCGCCCAGCCCGTCCTCGTCAACACGGCCGCCGCCGCCTCAGCAAAACTCGCGGAAACGAGCTTCGACGCCGTCATCCTCGACATCCACCTGCAGGACGAAAGCACCTACCCCCTCGCCGACACCCTCCGCCGCAAATCCATCCCCTTCCTGTTCCTGAGCGGCTACCTCACCATCCGCGAGGGCTACACAGACATCCCCTTCGTCGACAAACCCTTCACCAAAGAAACCGTGACAACCGCCCTGAAGACGCTGCTGGCTCAGCCGACACGTTGATTGCCTGAAACGTCTCCGTATGCGAGGCGCGTGACAATCCCCTAACGCGCGATACTATCACGCAAGGGGGCGCGCAAAGTACGCGACCTGAGGGGGGTGGGGCGATGGACGGCAACCACGGCGTAATTGCGTCCGACGTGCTGCTTGATGCGGCAACGGATGCGGAACACCACGTCAATGATGTTGACCAAGCTCAGTTTCGACTGCTTCGCGCGAGCATCACTGATGCAGTCGCTGTTGGACTAAGTTTCGCAGGTGTGGTGGCAGCGCTTTTACCCGGCTCCCCAGAGCTACTGGTTTCTGGTTACGCAGTGGCCACCGCGCCATTCGTTCTAGCAATTGCTTTGTTTGGCTTGAGCAGTGGACGCTTACCTTTTTTAACCATCGGACTCGTGACTTCGACGCTCCTTTTGGGAGCATATGCATTCACGTTAGCGGCTGACGCGATCCCGAGGTCAATTTCGTCCCCATGGATGTCATTGCTATTTGGCATTGCGCTTGTTCCGCAGTTTGTTGCTTTGTGGGCATCGCAGCAAGCACCCGCTGCAGAGGGACGCAAACCTGCGATCCGATGTGGCGCGATTGGATTAGTTGGCGTTGCCACAATACTGGTGGTGGCGTCGATGGCATTGGCCGGATTTCTGGCGCCGCCGATTGAACTTGATCCTCGATTGCTCACTGCTCTGTATGTGGCGGCGTTGCTTCCTCCGATCATCGCGAACTGGTTGCAGGCTCGCCGCGAAGGACGCCTCCCAGTCAAGCGTGGAGACAAACAACCCGATCACATTTCCGGACTCGGAGCTACAACGCTAATATTGTTTGTTTTGATGGTCGTCACATTAGGGCTTTGGGCAGCGGCAACTGGAGTGAACGCGCAGATCAGCGTCTATGCCGGACTGATCGTGCTTGTTGGATTGGTCGTTGCATTCTCCCTCGTGGCATTTGGCCTACCTGCGAGTCGACAACTGAGCGCGTTGGGCAAACTAATCAGGACTGTGGTGAAGCCCGTGGGGTGGCTTTTCAGCACGATAGACAGCTTACTCGTATTTGCTGTCGCTAACGCCTTGGGCGCCAACGAGCAAAACTGGCCTAGACGCTTCGGCCTGCTGCTCGGAAGTCTTGCGCCTTGCGCGGCCCTTGGTTGGTGGCTTCCTGCACCTTACGGCATAATGCCTTTGGCACTTGCCTTGATGGGCTCGATCGCAATCGCTCGCCGATGGGCTTGGGTCGAAGAAGATCGAGAGAACGCGATGCTCGCCCGCAGGTTTGAAGGCGACCACATACGTGTGGGATTTACTCAAGATCTGAAAGACGAGGCACTGATTGGATTTATCGCGTTGTTCGCGATCGTCCCGATCGGCCTTCGCCAGCTACACATCAGCCTGGGTGGAAACGTTTTCATCATCGATCCGGTCGCAGACACAGACCATATTTTTGCCTGGCTCAGCTTCTTCGGCACCGAGATGGCCAAAGCGGTGCCATTCGTTGACTGGACCGAAATTTATCGCGTCGAAGGCTCTTCAACAATTCGACTGGACGATACATCCCTAGGAGTCGGTCAGCACGTCGTATTTGGGATGCGCATACTCGTCGATTTGGTGTTGCTCGCCGCATTCCTGCAGGCAATCGCGATCACGCAGCGAACCAAAAAGTTGAAAGACATGTTCTATGTTGAAGAGTCACTAAACCGGCTGGACCCCTTCATCGAACCGCATGAATTGGGGAAACTCGTTCGCGCCACGGGGAATGGCTTTGAGATCGTTGATAAAACCTTTGACGAGTTTCCGGTTTATGACCCCGATCGCCTTGAGGAGTTGAAGCAATTAGGAGACAGGAGCGCTGTAGGCTTTGTTGCATCGAAGTTGTTGGAGAGAGACGAAGGTGGCGGTCCGGAAGAACGCTTGTCGAGAGAAGCTCGTCGCGAAAAACCCGAAAAAGAAAAGTGTCTGACGTTACTCGCGGAAGTCGGCGACACGCCGGTCGTTCAGGTTGGGCCACTGAAAGCTGCTCACTACGCACTCAACCAATACGCCGCGTTCAAACAGGTTCGTCAGGCGATAGTGGTGGAACTTGTGCGAGCGTTTCCTCGGGACGCCAGAATCAACGCGCTTTCCGAGGTGCTTATCGGTCCATCGGCTGGGGTCCAGGATCCCCGCCAGGAAGTACGCATTATTGCGCTTCAGGGACTTTTTCATCCCGCCTTGGAAGGCAACAAGGTTGCCCAAGCTTCAATCCGTCATGCGGCGGCGCATGACCCCGCCAACACCATAAAAGTTGCTGCTCGGGAGATGCTTGAGTCCAGCTCGGATTGGTAAGCCATTCCACTTCCGTTCATAATCGCTCATATACTGGTAGGGTTCGGGAGGACTGACCCATGAGCGCTGCACGCTCCATTACCCTTGCCCCGCGCCGTCCACGGCGCTTTGCCATGTTGCTGGCCGCTGTGTCGGCCGCGGCCCTGCTTGGCGCCTGCGAGACCGGGCCGACGCCCGAGGAGATCGCGCAGATGGAGTGGCAGGGCGCCGCTCGCGTCGACACCCCTCCGGCCTACGAGGCCTACCTGCGCATGTATCCGGCCGGCGAGTTCAACGCCGTCGCCCGCCAGCGCATCGAGGAACTGAAGATCGTCGAGGTCAACGCCTTCGCCGTCGCCAAGCGCGCGGACACGGAAGATGCGTATGTCGGCTATCTCGCCCGCTTCCCGTGGGGCCTGAACGCCGCCGAGGCCGACGCCCGCCGCGCCGTTCTCGCAGCCCCTCGCCTCGCCGCCGAGGAAAACCGGGCGTGGCAGGAAGCCCGCAAATCCGAGCACATTGAAATCTACGAAGGCTTCCTGAATGACTGGCCGCGCGGCGCCCATGCCGTGGAAGCCCGCGCGAAGCTCGACGCCCTCTGGCGCACCGACCAGGGCGCGTTCATTCGCGCCCAGCGCTCTGGCCGTCCGTCGGAGCTGCAGGCTTTCATGACGGCCTGGCCCCGTTCGAACTATGTCGCTGACGCCCGCCGCGAGCTGGACCTGATCCGCCTGCGCGATGACGAAGCCTGGCGCCGCGCCCTCGCCGACAATTCAGTCGCGGGCTATGACTTCTATCTCGCCAGCCAGCCCAACGG
>JAUYSA010000499.1 GCA_030696545.1 Hyphomonadaceae bacterium | reverse complement strand
AATCAGGCCATCGCACGCGCCCTGCGTTGACGCTCGACTCTTGAAACCTAGCAACCTGTCGCTTGCGTCTTCAGAATGCTGGCGCTGTCAGGGAAAGACAAAACCGCTAGCAGTGGCAAATGACGCCTTTTGCGCCGCGAGGAACTATTGGAGTTTCTAAACGATTTGGCCCGCTGCGAGGGGTGATGTGAGAGTGCCTTCGCTGATGGGGCTAACCTGACAGCTGCTAGCCCCACGCTTCTGCGGCCAAACCTACCTCCGGAAGACACCGACTAATTCTTCGATGACCTTTTCTTGCTCTGACGCGTTCTTCGAGTTCATGGCTCGATGGACGCAATGTCCGAGATGTTGCCGCAGCAGGTCACTTTCGATGCGGGCCAATGCAGCACGGGCGGCTTCGATCTGCGTTACGACATCAATGCAATAGCGGTCCTCTTCGACCATTTTTGCAATGCCGCGAACCTGCCCCTCTACCCGGTTCAAACTCTTCAGAACCTTCTCGGATACCGATCTTTCCATATACACCCCTCCCGGGTACTTGATTTGATACCCCCATAGGGTATATACGCTTGAGACGAAATGCAAGCCCGGAGGGCGCCATGGCGCACAGCCACCCCAACACACCTGAACTGAAAGATCCCGTCTGCGGCATGACGGTGAAGCCAGATACGCCCCATCGCACACCGCATGACGGCCACGAGGTGCTGTTCTGCAGCGCGGGCTGTAAGACGAAATTCCAGGCCGAGCCTGGTCGATATCTGAAACCTGCCGCCAAGACCGAACACAGCTGCTGTTCCGCGGATGGGGCCAAGGCTGGGCACGCTAGCGGTCAGGATGCCGGGAGCCATCATCACCTCCATTCACACGCTCCATCCCCTGCACCTGCTGCAGCCTCCGCTCCTGCCGGCGCGAAATGGACCTGCCCGATGCATCCGGAGATTGTGCGGGATGGTCCTGGCTCCTGCCCGATCTGTGGAATGGCGCTCGAGCCGATGATGCCGACGGCAGACGCCGCGCCGAACCCCGAGCTAGCCGACATGTCGCGTCGCTTCTGGGTGGGTCTAGTCCTGACGTTGCCGGTGCTAGTTCTGGAGATGGGCCGTCACTTGTTCAACGTCGATGCTCTTGTACCTCCGAATATCAACGCGTGGATCCAGTTTGGCCTCGCGACACCGGTGGTTCTGTGGGCAGGCTGGCCATTCTTCGAGCGGGGTTACGCTTCGCTTGTCAACCGAAGCCTCAACATGTTCACGCTGATTGCGCTCGGGACGGGAGTGGCGTGGATTTACAGCGTTGTCGCCCTGCTCTTCCCCTCGGCGTTTCCGCCAGAGTTCCGCGGCCCACATGGCGATGTAGCCGTCTATTTTGAAGCGGCCGCCGTCATCATAGTGCTTGTGCTCCTCGGGCAGGTTCTGGAGCTGGGCGCACGCGAGCGTACGGGGGGCGCCATCCGCGCCCTGCTCGATCTTGCTCCCAAGACTGCGCGCCGCATCAGTGGCGGCGAAGAGGCCGAAGTACCGCTCGATGTGATCATCGTCGGCGACCGGTTGCGCGTCCGCCCTGGTGAGAAGACACCGGTTGACGGCGTTGTCATCGACGGTCGCTCCACGGTCGATGAGTCGATGGTTACCGGCGAATCCATGCCTGTCACGCGGAGCGTCGGCGACGCGGTCATTGCGGGCACGCTCAACCAGACCGGCGCGCTCGTGATCGAAGCCAAACGCGTCGGCCGCGACACCATGCTGTCGCAGATCGTCCAGCTGGTTGCCGACGCGCAGCGCAGCCGTGCGCCGATTCAGCGCCTGGCAGACAAGGTATCAGGCTGGTTCGTACCTGCAGTGATCGCTATTGCCGTCCTGGCGTTTATCGGCTGGTGGGCGTTCGGTCCGCAGCCCTCCTTCACCTATGGACTGATCGCTGCCGTTTCCGTCCTGATCATCGCGTGTCCGTGCGCGCTTGGCCTCGCCACCCCCATGTCCATCATGGCGGGTGTTGGTCGCGCAGCACGTCAGGGTGTCCTGATCCGCAACGCTGAGGCGCTGGAGCGCTTCGAGAAGGTCAATACTCTGGTTCTCGACAAGACCGGAACACTGACTGAGGGCAAGCCAGGTGTTGTCGCGATCACTACGGTTGCAGAGACAAGCGAAGCTGACCTGTTGCGCGCAGCCGCAAGTCTTGAGCAGCGCAGCGAGCACCCCCTTGCGCTTGCCGTCGTCGCAGCCGCTAAAGAACGTGGCGTCTCGCTGGTCGAGCCGACGGAATTCGATTCGCCGACTGGAAAGGGCGTCATCGGCAAGGTCGACGGCAAGACCGTCGCGCTTGGCGCCGAGCGCTATCTGGATGAACTCGGTATCGCGACATCTTCCCTTCACTCCGAAGCAGAACGTCTGCGCGCGGATGGCGTCACGGCCATTTTTGTTGCGATCGACGGCAGACTAGCTGGCGTTCTGGGCATCGCTGACCGGATCAAGGCGACCACGCCTGAGTCGCTCAAGGCGCTGCGCGCCCAAGGCATCGAACTGGTGATGCTGACCGGCGACAATCGCACGACAGCCGAAGCCGTCGGCCGGACCCTCGGCATCACGAATGTCGAGGCAGAAGTCCTGCCTGAAGACAAATCGCGCATAGTCGAAAGGCTCAAGCGAGAAGGCCGCATCGTTGCGATGGCGGGAGACGGCGTCAATGACGCGCCGGCTCTGGCGGCGGCTGACGTCGGGATCGCGATGGGAACAGGCACGGATGTCGCCATCGAAAGTGCTGGCGTCACATTGCTCCGGGGCGATCTCAGCGGGGTTGTGAAAGGCCGGGCTGTGTCGCGCGCGACAATGGCGAACATCCGGCAGAATCTGGTTTTTGCGTTCGGCTACAATGCCCTCGGAATCCCTGTTGCCGCTGGCCTCCTTTATCCAATCACGGGTCAGCTGCTGTCCCCCATGATCGCGGCGCTCGCCATGGCGTTGTCCTCGGTATCGGTAATCGTGAACTCGCTGAGGCTGGGGGCCACGCCGAACGACGGAGCACACGGGTCGGGCCAGCCACCGCTTCCGGCGCCAACCCGGTCAGGCGCTAGTTGCCACTAGCGGTCCGGGGCGGAGCCCTTGGTGAGGGTTCTGCCCACAAGCTGCGTACTATGTATGACCCCCTCCCCGCCGCACAATCTGCGGCTAGATCAACGAGCATCCGATGAAAAACAAGCTTCTGACTCTCATGCTGGCGGCAACGCTCCTGGGCGCATCGCCCGCCTTCGCCCACGGCGGCATGATGGAAACCAGCATTCACGACAAGGCCAGCCTTGCGCAGGCCCCGGCCGAGTTCAAAGTGACCTTCCAGCACGAGAGCGCCATCACCAGCCTGATGTTGATGACAGCGGACAAGAAGATGATCGCGGTTGATTTCAAGCCCTCGAAGACGATGGGCAAGGAGTTCACGATCCCGCTGCCGACGCTCGCAAAAGGTTCCTACACGCTGTCTTGGAAGTCGATGGCGAAGGATGGCCATGCCATGCCGGGCGCCGTGCGCTTCACGGTGACAGGCCAGTAGCACCGTGACCGGGGACGGACTGTCTCTGCTACAGTTCGCCGACCGGATCGGTCTCAATCTCTTTGCGCTTCTGACGGTTGGCTTCGCGCTCCATGCTGCTTTGGGCATTGTGGAGCGCGATGCATTTCGAGGCCTGCGGTCACGCATCGCGCTGGCCGGTCTTGCCCTCGCTTTCTTCACCATGGTGCGGTTCGGCATTCTGATCGCGCAGATGGGGGATGGGACGAATCTCTTCGATCCCGAACTGATGCCACTGGCGTGGATGGTCCTCGGCGATTCGACACTTGCGATCCTTGCAGGAGCCGCCATCTCCGTCGGAGGCGTCTGGTTCGGTTCACCACTCACTGCCGCCTTTGGAGCAGCCGCGCTCAGTTTTGGATTCGGCCTCGCGGGACACGCGCAGGGTCTGGCCGATCCTGGCCTCGCGCCGCTTGGGGTCGCCGTGCATGTTTTCATCGCTGGCTTCTGGGCGGCGGCTCCGGTCAGTCTCTACCCGGCCGCGATGCAGGAACACGCTGCACTCCTTTCTCGTCTCCGACGCTTCAGTTCAATCGCCGTCGTCGCCATTCCTGTTCTGATCGCGCTCGGCGCATGGCTCGCCTGGACGTTGGCCGGCAGTCCGGAGAAGCTATTCGGCACGACTTATGGTCTTCTTCTGCTCGCCAAGCTCGCGATCGGCATTGTCGCGATGGGCCTCGGCGCCCTGAACAAGCAGATCATAACGGCCAAGGTCGCAACTGATCCGGCCATCGGCCGCAAGTGGCTGCGCGTAACGCTGCTGTGCGAGGCGACCCTGTTTGCAGCGGCCATCATTGCCGTCTCCGCCGCCACCACGATTGGTGGTCCTGCCGAGTAACGGAGGCTCAGCATCCGTGCAGGGTGGTTCGCTGGGCCGGCAATCCCGCCGACAGCGGCCAAGAATCGGATGCCTGTCCAATCCTTGCGTGAATTCCACCTCCCCTGCGTATAGACTGGAGAGACGGACTTATTGGGAGACCGGCATGTCGCCAAAACTCGACCATTTGCTGGCGAAATTGAACCAGCAGTCGCTGGACCGTGATCTTGGCGGCATAACCGCCGAGATCGGCGAGCAGCTCTCGGAGCGTGCGAAGATTGACGGCCAGACCTGGCGGCTGCGCACCGCCGCTATGGCGCTCCTCGTTATGGGCGGCGCTGCCGTAAGCGCCTCGACCGCATCAGCCGTGGCGCCCTCGCCATCGCCATTTGCCGCCTGGTCCAGCCTTGCGCCGTCAACCCTGCTGGAGCCTTCGGAGTGAAGGTTTCGGTGCGCAGCGCCATCGTAACGGTTGTCCTCGCCTTCACGGCCGGGATCGCTGGCATGTGGCTTGGGCACCAGTTGCTCACTGCTCCCGCGCACGACCAATCCCTCCACGCGATGGTGCATAACGAACTTTCGCTGACAGCCGAACAGGAAGAAGCGCTTCACACTATCGAGGCGGACTTCGCAGCACGGCGGCAAGCGCTGGAAGACGAGATGCGCGAGGCCAATGCTGAGCTGGCCGCTGCAATCCGGGCAAGCGAGACGGCAGGCCCGGCTGTAGAGGCGGCTGTGCACCACTTCCATGACGCCATGGGCGCGCTTCAGACGGAGACGATCGCGCACGTTTTCGCGATGCGCAAAGTACTCACACTGGAACAGCGCAAGCAATTCGACGACAGGATTGGCGAGGCGTTGACCGCCGACGCCAAATGAGTCGGACCAACCCGGACGATAGCGACGCCGCGCTAGCGGCGCGCGCGCAAAAGGGGGATCGCTCAGCTTTCAACCTTATCGTTCGGCGTCATCAGGAGCCGCTCTACCGCTTCATCCGCCGCTACGTTGGCGATGCCGATGAGGCGTATGATCTCCTTCAGGAAACCTTCGTTTCGGCCTGGCAAGCGCTCGGACGTTATGATCCCGCTCGCCCGGCGGCGACCTGGCTTCGCCGGATTGCGCTCAACAAATGCCGGGACTGGGGACGACGCCGGGGCGTGCGGGGATTCTTCTATGGCGCTCGAGCGCTTGATGAAACCACTGAGGCGCCTGAAGCGAGCGCAGACAACGCAAATGAGATCGCGCTGACCCGTCTCGACCGCGCGATCGCGGCCCTGCCCGGCCAGCTCAAGGAGCCTCTGCTCCTCACGGCATTCGAAGGCTTGTCTCAAGCGGCGGCTGGCGAGGCGCTCGGAATCTCGGCGAAAGCGGTCGAAACCCGCGTCTACCGCGCCCGCAAGCTGCTTGCAGAAGCCCTCAAGGCTGACGGTCTTGATGTCGACGAATCTTGAAGGGAATTACTTCGCGGCGCGCGACGACCAGTGAATATGAGCGATGCGCCAACCTTCGGCAGTCTTGCGCAGGATCATCGTTTCGGTGGTCACGCGATCAACAGGCTTGTCTTGGTACTTTCCAGTCGCGCGGCTTTCGCTGACGATCCAGGCAGTACCGCCTTCGACATAGCCGGTGCGCTGCGTGAGCTTTGATGGAACAGCTGCAGCATAGGCGGCATCAGCGCCAGCGTGATGTGAAGCGTACTCGGCTCGTGAGCGTTCAGCGCGACCGCTCTCAAAAATCAGCGCGTCATCAACCAGCATTGCTGCCGCGCCGCCGCCATCGCCGGTGGAAAGGGCGGCGTGGAAGGCATCGACCGCCTTCGCCGCCTCAAGCGTCTCCGGAGACATGACCGCGGCAGAAGCATGAGTGTTCTGTGCGATGGCGGCGGCAGGCGCGAGCATGAGAGACACAACGACGAGCATCGCGCGGAAGAGATTTTGCATCATGGTTGTTCACCCCTGTGGCTGTTTTCAGGAAGACGGCTTGCGGACGACAATTGCTGGCATCAGACCATGCTTGCCGCAATAGTCGGGGGCAAGCCGCTGAAAAACCATCAGAGCCCGCAGAAACAGAGCGCCTCGCCAATCATCGGGGATGGATTGTAGAAACGAGTTGCCGACAATGCGATAGCTGTCGAACTTGTAGCTGAACGGCCAACTCTGAGACTGAAACCATTCCAGCGAAAGCGGATTGTGGTCAGGAACGTTAGCCGCCATCTGCAGCGATTGCGGCGCGGAGTTGTTTTTTTTCCGTCGCAGTGTGCTGGCGATGCGCTGCACCT
>JAUYSA010000483.1 GCA_030696545.1 Hyphomonadaceae bacterium | reverse complement strand
GCCTTTTGATCCTCGCCGCCGTGGGGCTGTTTCTTGTCACGGCGCTGCTCGGCCGTGTGTGGTGCGGCTATTTCTGTCCGCAGACGGTGTGGACCGACCTTTTTTTGGTGGTCGAGCGCTTCTTCGAAGGCGATCGCAATGCGCGCATGAAGCTGGACAAGGCGCCTTGGTCTTTCAACAAGTTATGGCGCAAGGCAGGTAAGCATGCCGCTTGGCTGGTGATCGCGTTCGCGACGGGTGGCGCTTTCATACTTTATTGGCACGACGCCAGATCGCTCGCAGAAACATTCTTCACCGGTCAGGCGCCGATGACGGCCTATGTTTTTGCGGCCCTGCTGACGGCGACAACCTATGCGCTCGCCGGCACGATGCGCGAGCAGGTCTGCACCTACATGTGCCCGTGGCCGCGAATCCAGTCTGCACTGATCGACCGCGATACCCTGATGGTGACTTACCGCTCGGAACGCGGCGATCCGCGCGGAGCGCACAAGAAGGGCGAGACATGGGAAGGGCGGGGCGATTGTGTGGACTGCAAGCAGTGCGTGGTCGTTTGCCCAATGGGTATCGACATACGCAACGGTCCGCAGCTGGAATGCATCCAGTGCGGACTTTGCATCGATGCGTGCGATGGCGTCATGAAGAAGATCGGCCGGCCCACGGCGCTGATCGCCTACGACACCGACGAGAATGTCCTGCGTCGCTGGAAAAGCTTTCCCGCCCGCAATTTTTCGCCATTCCGTCCCCGCCTCATTGTGTATGCGCTCGTCTTTTGCCTTACCGCGACTCTCATGGCGTTCGGATTGGCGACTCGCTCGGATATCGAGATATCCATCCTGAAGGATCGGTCTCTGCCGTTCGTTCAGCTAGCCGATGGTGATGTCCGCAACGGATACACGCTGAAGGTCGTCAACAAGCAACGCGCGCACCGCGTCTTTGATGTTCAGGTCGAAGGCCTGCCGGGCGCCGTTGTGGAAATCATCGGAGAAGGCGGAGATGCGAGCCGGCCTGTCGTTTCCGCGGCGGCTGATGGGGTTGAACGGTACAGGTTGCTGCTGACGGTTGCGCCCGCTGCGTTGCGTGGATCCAGCGTAGATATTCGCGTGGTGCTCTCCGAGTCCGGTAAGGTCGTTGCGATGACAGCCGCCACATTCCTTGAACCGGAGTACGGCAATGCAAGCTAGCAAGGGTCTGCGCGGCGTTCATGTCCTCTGGATGGTCATTGCGTTCTTCGCTTTCATCATCGGGACCGACACATATTTCATTATCCGAGCCGTCAACACATTCCCGGGAGAGCAGGTTCGGAACTCGTATGTTCTCGGCCTCGACTACAATCGGGAAATCGAGGGCCGTAATCGGCAGGCGGAGCTGGGATGGAAGGCTGAGGCGGGTGTGATCAACGACGGCCGTGCTGCGCTTGTCGTGCGGTTCGTCGACAAAGCGCAGTCGGCAGTCACCGGCCTGGATGTCCGCGCGTCCTACTTTGTCGTCGGCGGCGGCCGGGAAGACCACGTGATGCTCCTCGCGGAGAGTGCTCCGGGCGAGTATCGGGTCTATCTGGAAGACGCCCACGCTGGCCGCGCAGAGTTCACAATCACCGCCGCCCGCGGAGATGGCGAAACAGTCTTCCGGGCCAGCAAGGTTGCGGTGATCCCATGAACGCCACAGCGCCAGCTTGCCCAAGCGGACTGTCCCCGCCAAGCGCTTCGTCTGTAGCGCAGGATCCCACCACCTTTGTTCTGATGAAGGACGGCGTGAAGTCGCTGGATCTGGTCATCAAGGGCGCTAGCTGTGGCGGGTGTTTGTCCAAGGTCGAGAATGGCGTGAGCAGGTTGCCGGGGGTCAGGGTCGCGCGCCTCAATCTTTCCACGGCACGACTTCGCGTGGAATGGGAAGGCCAGCTCAAGCCGCGCGCTATCGTCGAAGCGATTGCTGGCCTGGGCTATGGCGTGACGGCTTTCGATCCGGGAAAGATTGATGCTGAGGGAGTGCGCGCCGAGCGTCGCCTTCTTACCGCTCTGGCGGTCGCCGGAGTGGGGACTGCAGCAGTTATGTTCCTGTCGGAGCCGCTGTGGTTCGGCAGCGACTTGCCCGACGAGGCTCGCAATGTGCTGCGATGGCTATCCGCAGCCGTCGCGCTGCCGGTCACGCTTGTATCGGGCAGGCCGTTTTTCTTGTCCGCAATTTCGTCAATCAGGCGCCGTCGTCTCAACATGGATGTTCCCGTGTCGCTGGCCGTCATCCTAGCGTTGGCGCTCAGTCTTTATGAAACAATCACTGGCGGCAGGCACGCCTTCTTCGATGCAGCGGTGATGCTGCTTTTTTTTCTGCTCATTGGCCGGGTTCTGGATGCACGACTGCGTCGGCGCGCTTACGCGGCCGCCAACGAGTTGGCATCTCTCCAGACAGCGACCGCTACCCGGCTAGGCCCCAATGGCCGTGCGGAAGCGGTGCGCGCGGCCGATATCCGTCCCGGCGACATGCTGCTTGTCGCGGCTGGTGAAAGGCTGGTTGTGGATGCCGAGGTCGTATCTGGCGAAAGCGAGGCTGATCTGCGCCTTGTAACCGGAGAGGTCGAGCCAGCGCCTACGCATGCGGGAAGAACGCTTCATGCAGGGGCCGTAAGCTTGTCTGCACCCATCAGGGTGCGGGCGCTGGCAGCCGCCAACGATTCGCTCATGGCGGATATCGCGCGACTACTGGAAGCGGGTGAGCAGAAGAAATCCTCCTATCGCCGTCTCGCCGATAAGGCGGCTGAGCTGTATGTCCCACAGGTCCATGCGACAGCAGCGCTTGGCTTTGTAGGATGGCTGATTTTCGGCGCAAGCGCCGCGCAGGCCGCCTATGTCGCGGTTACAGTTCTCATTATTACCTGTCCATGCGCGCTCGCACTGGCCGCGCCCCTCGTTCAGGTCGTGGCGGCGGGCAAGCTATTTCGCGAAGGCATATATCTGTCCTCTGGAGACGCCCTGGAGCGCCTGGCAGCTGTCGATCACGTTGTTCTCGACAAGACGGGGACACTTACGCTTGGCGATCCCGTGCTCCACAATATGTCGGAAACTGCGCGTGGTGCTCTGGACAAAGCGGCGAAGCTGGCGCGGACAAGTCATCATCCCTTTTCGCGCGCACTGGTGAAGGTTGCGGGGGCAGGGCCGGTTGCAGAAGACGTTCGCGAATTGCCAGGTAGGGGCGTCACCGGCATGATCGGTGGCCTGAGCGCGAGGCTTGGCTCTGCATCGTTTGTTGGCGCTCAGGCGGGTGGCGGCTCGGAAATCTGGTTTGCGATGGATGGAGCGCCGCCGGTCGTTTTCTACTTTGACGATGCCATCAGGCCGGACGCCGTGGAGACAATCGCCAAGCTAAAGGCGATGGGTATGGAGGTCGAACTTCTTTCGGGCGATGGCGAAGAACGCGTTGCCCGCGCCGCAACTGCGGCTGACATTGTACAGTGGAGAGCGGGCGTCACGCCTCAAGCAAAGGCCCGCCGCATCATGCAGTTGGAAGCTGATGGCAAGAAAATTCTGATGGTTGGCGATGGCCTCAATGATGCCGGCGCGCTTGCCGGCGCGCACGCATCGATTGCGCCAGGCGGCGCGGTCGACGTATCGCGACTCGCCAGCGATTGCGTTTTCTCCGGCGATAGTCTCCGTGCCATTGCACAGGTTGTCGCCATAGCGCGCACAGCTCGCATCAGGATGCGTGAGAATTTCGCGCTCGCATCGCTTTATAATGTTGTCGTTATTCCTGTTGCGCTCGCAGGATGGGTAACGCCGCTCATTGCAGCCATCGCCATGTCTGCGTCTTCTGCAGTCGTCACTCTGAATGCCCTCCGGCTCACAGCTCCGCGGCCCTCTGGGAAGCGGGGTGTCACATGAACGCTTTCATCTTCATGCTGCCTGCCGCCATCGGCCTGGCGCTGGCGGGTCTCGCTGCCCTAAGCTGGGCCATGAAATCCGGCCAGTTTGATGACCCCAAGGGGGCCGCGGCGCGCATTCTCGATGAAACCGATCATCCGAGCTGAACAAGTGCGACCAACCGAAGCTAGCGACACCCGTTCCAAGACGCTAACCTGTCTCTAATCGCCAGGGCTTACGTGTCCGGGTGAAGACCGGGGACAGACATCGTGTCGGAAGTTGCAGCGCAAGCCAGATTGCTTGTCATCGATGACGATCAGGGCCTACGCGAGACGCTGGCTGATTTCTTCCAGATCGAAGGTTATGCGGTGAGCCAGGCGGCGAACGTTCGCGAAGCCAGAGCCCATCTGTCTGCTGGTGAACCTGATCTGATGCTCCTTGATATCAACATGCCCGGCGGAGACGGGCTTACCTTCGCCGCAGAAATGCGCGGCCGGTCGGCGATTCCGATAATCATTCTGTCGGGAAAAGGCGCCATGGTCGACAGGGTTGTCGGTCTGGAGGTTGGCGCGGACGACTATCTGTCGAAACCTTTCGAGCTGCGGGAGCTGCTTGCGCGTGTGAGAGCTGTTCTACGACGCGCGCGGGTAGTGTCGCCGGCGCATTTCGCAGCAGTCGCGCAGGCTGAACACAGGACGGGCCGCTTCTCGACTTTCGCATTCATGCCAGACCAGCGAGCGCTGCTGTCTCCTGCCGGCGAGGTGATCGAACTGACCGGCGCCGAGTACAATCTTCTCGCGGCATTTATCGAACGACCCAATCGCATCCTGTCGCGCGATGCCATCGCCGACCTGACGCGGAAGGATGACTGGGATGCATTCGATCGCAGTATCGACACGCTGGTCAGCCGCCTGCGCCGCAAGCTGGCGCCATATGTCGACGCTTCGCAACTTATCCAGACCGTGCGCGGGGAGGGGTATGTTCTCGCGACGGACGTGAAGTGGTCGAGCGGCTCAAACTAGCTATCCAGAATCGATCGTACAATTCTGGCGACCTGCGCCCGCGTTGATGGTTTTGGGAGGAAGGCGCGTGTCTGCTGGGCATCCTTGGCAGCCATTCTTGGAGAGTATCCTGACGTCAATATCAGCTTGATCCCGGGCGCCATCTTCTCGATTTCATCAGCAACGGCATGTCCGTCCATACCTCCGGGCATGACAACATCGATCAGCGCCAGCTGGACGTCACTGCAGTTTTTTACTACCTGCATGGCGCTGTGTCCGTCCGTTGCAATCCTCACCCTGTAGCCAAGGCCCTCGAGTCGCGAGACGGTTATTTGACGTACGTCGGGATCATCTTCAACAACAAGCACTGTCTCTCCGCGACCGACGGGTATCGACGAATGGGATACGTTCGGCGCCGCAGCGAGAGGCGAGACGATACGCGGAAAGAATAGACTGACGCGCGTGCCGTGGCCCACTTCGCTATACAGTCGTGCATGGCCTCCGATCTGCTTCATGAAACCATAAACCATGCTGAGGCCAAGGCCTGTGCCGGAGCCCACATCCTTGGTTGTAAAAAATGGTTCTATCGCACGCGCGCGGACTTCGGGCGTCATTCCTTCGCCGGTGTCGGACACGGAAATGCGCGTATATTCGCCTGGTGGCGTTTCTCCATTTTCTCCCGGCTCGTCGCCGACAGTCACCTGCTCGGCTTCGACCACGATCAGTCCGCCGGAGGGCATCGCGTCGCGTGCGTTGACGGCGAGATTGAGGATCGCAGTCTCGAATTGGTCGATATCGGTGTTGATCTGGCCGGCCTTAGGAGAGAGATGCATCTCTACGGTCACGGCCTCGCCGATTGTACGTTGAAGCATCTCGGCCATGTCTTCGAGCGCTTTGTTGACGTCGATCAGCTGCTGGTTAAGCGGTTGCTTTCGCGCAAATGCAAGAAGGCGCTGCGTGATGCGCGCGGCCTTCGCTGCGGCCTCCTGCGCGCGTGCTACTGCGCGCCGCCCCGCAGGTGGAAGGTCTCCAGCCGCAATCATTTCGAGATTTCCGCCGATGACGTTGAGAATATTGTTGAAGTCATGCGCGATGCCGCCAGACAGCAAGCCAATAGCATCCAGCTTCTGGTGATGAAGGATGGTTTCTTCGGTGCGCTTTTTTTCCGTGAGGTCGTAGATGATGCCGACAAAGATACCTTCATCGCCCGTGCGCGCCTGTCCGACCGACAGATACATCGGAAAGATTGTGCCGTCGGATTTTAACCCCTGAAGCTCGCGGCCAATGCCGATAATACGCTTGACGCCAGTTTCCCGATGGCGGGCCAAGTACGCATCATGATGCTCGCGGAATGGCGACGGCATGAGCATCTTGACGTTCTGGCCGATCAACGCGTCGCGCGCGTAGTTGAACAGCAACGTACAGGCCGGGTTCACATAGTGGATCGTGCCCACTTCATCGATGACGATCAGCCCATCGACCATCGTTTCCGGAACGACCAGGAAGCGATTGTCTCCGATAAGGTCTTTCAATGTCGAACCCGGTAGCTGGAATGCGTCGTCCAGAACTATCGGGCTGCGCCCATCTGCGCCAGCCGTCAAATCCGGCGTTTCCGAAGGCTGCCTCCCTTGATCTGTCATGCCAACGGCCGCCTGCAACGGTACGCAGCCATAAAACGCGACACACGCCTGGGTCATTTGACGTGGATCAGACCGCGCGATTTCAGTCGTTGCTACATGTTGCAGACCGAAGGAGGCGCTCATGTCGTTCTACCAGATCATACTCAGGCTTGCTCGCAATCCCGGCTATCCCGACGGCGACGACAGTCAGGGTTACGTCATCGTGGCGCCGCTTGATTTGGACGATCACCTCGATCCGGTCGATTGGGCTACGAACCGGGAGCTCTGCACGGTCATTCGCTTCAAACCAGGAACCGAACGTGATGCGGATGGGAGGCTGACGCACCACGGCTCACACTGGTCATTCCATTACGATGCAGTCGAAGAGGGGGACGATGAGTCCGTTTTCAGACTTGGCGATCATCGCCTCACCGTTGGCGATTATGTGACCGTTCACGAAGGCGACGGTCAGTTTCTGACCTACCGCGTGGCCGAGCGTACCGAAGTTCACTCCCCCAATGCGATTCCTGCACGGGAGCGTGCCTGATGAAGTCTCTGCGATTTTCCCTCTGCGCAGCCGCCATCTCACTCGCGGCGTGCGCGCCAACCGAGGCGCCGGCGGACGACGCTACGTTCAAGACTGCGACCGCCGAAGCTGTGCCGGGACTAGACCCTGCCACGGTCGCGATCAGCAATGCCAAGCGCGCGTCGGCGAAATGGACGTGGGACGCTCGCGCCGGCGCCAAGACCTATAGCTGCGACGCCGACGATCGCATGCGCTTGCCATCGTGCGTCGTTGTCGCTTGACCTAGGAGAAAGACATGAACCTCGAGCCCTTCTTTGTTCCGGGCGTTGCAACTGTGATGATTCTGTTCCTGGCTGTCTTGGGAGCCGTCACTTTATATTCGCGCGGCCGCCGCTAGCACCTTCACTCCAGATGCGGTCAGCGATCTTCCTTTATGATCAGGCTTTTCCCCGCATAGTCGCGGGGGCGTACTGACCTCCTCGTCTGGACCTTTGCGCCACCCTGCGCCATGAACCGGACCTCGACCGTGACCGGAGCAAGACTGGCCAGTCCGAAATGGACGGGCGTTGCGCTCTGCGCGTTGTAGCCTCCGCCGGTTAGAACCTGGCGAGCTCCGAGGATTTTTCCTGAAGCATCGTAGAGGCGCACTTCTACGCCTGCGCGGGTGAAATGCCCTTGGGCATCAAGCACCAGAACGCTGAGACTGCGGGCAGCGAAAGCGGGGGGAGATCGTTGCGAAACACAAAATGGCCACCGACCGGGCTGTAGCCGTCGGTCAGCGTCAGGTCGATAGCGCCATCGGCATTGTAGTCCACCCATTCAACGCCATGATCGCCAGCGTTAACGAGTGGAACCTGATCGATGACGTTCACGAATGTCTTGCCGCCAATGTTGTGGAACAGGCTGTTCTTAGGCTGTTGGTCGTTAGGCGGACCTTCGTAAGACATAACCGAGAGATCGGCGAAGCCATCATTGTCAAAATCGCCCCACGAGGCGCCGACGGCGTGGTTGTCGATGCCAACCCCAGCTTCCGCCGCGACATTTGTAAATGTGCCATCGCCATTGCTACGCCAGAGAGCGTTGTGGCCATAGTTCGGGACACAGATGTCGAGGTGACCGTCATTGTTGAAATCGCTGACCGCACAGCCGACGCCGCCTTCGTCGCGAGCCCGGCCTTTCGTTTCCATGCCGAGAGCCGGCGCCACATCGACAAAGGCATCTCCATAATTGCGAAAGAGCGAATCCGTAGCGCCCGACTGGTCGGCGAGAAAAAGATCGAGATCGCCGTCGGCATCGTAGTCCAGCCAACAGGCGCCAACTGTCGATTTGGCGACGCGGTGGGGCCGGTGCCTATGAAAACCTACACGAGCTTCTGGCCGTCATTCCGAAACAGCCTTTAGAGGACGCCGCGATCCGTCGCGTAGAGACCAAATCGCGTGCCGCGCAGCCCGGCAGAAAAGTCGCCGATGCTTCAGCCCGAACGTGGCCATACGACCATCCCGTCTCGTCCGCTATCTGCTGATACGTGCGGCCGTGATTTCGGTGGAGATTCAAAACGACCTTTTGTTTTTCAGGAAGCTTTTCGATGGTCTTTCGCACGATCTCGAAACGCTCACCATGGATATAGACGCGTTCAGGCGTCAGTTCATCCAGATCGAGAGCTGAGTTTTCCGCGAGCAGGCCCTGCGCGTAGTCAAAGTGGCGTCGCTGCCGACGCTTGTGGTCGTAGATAATATTGCGTGCAGTGGCGAACAGGAACGCGCGGGGATTCTTGACGTCCGCCGGGTTTTTTACCGCGGCCAGCCGCGCGAAAGCCGCCTGCACAACGTCTTCCGGCTCCGGTGGGCCTGCGCCGAAATTGCGCCGCAGCTTGCGGCACAGCTCCGCAAAATAGTCACGATAAAGGGTCTCGAAACTGGATGTCTCTCCCAGACCACTATCGCCGACGTTATCGTCGGCGGTACTAGCGACCATGCCGGCTCGGGATGGAGGGCTCACGTGTGCCTCTCAGGTTGCAACCAACCAAACGTCACTTCAGGGACGCTGGTCAGCAACCTTCAAGGAATTGTGTCGGCGCGATCCCGGAATCGCCGACAGTGCGCGTAAAGCGGGCAGAGATTGCCGCAGCTGACTGCAATTGCGAAAGCCGCGGGCGCGCGGATTGGGCGCAACCAAACAAAAAGCCCGTGACCGGGGCTGAGCCAAGTCACGGGCCTGATTGTAGAGCCTTAGCTCGCTAGGCTGGAACTACATGGCGATGCGCGTGCCGACCATGAAGCGACGGCCTTGGGTGTCGTAGGTGTTGCTCGTTCCGATACCCGAGCTCGTGCCGGTGAAGGGGAACCGGCCCGGATCCTTGTCGAACAGGTTCTGGATCGACCCAAACACTTCCCAATCGCCGAAGGAGCGCTTCACCGAGACGTCGGTCCACCACTGGCTTGGCGCCTGGTCGCCAGCATAACGCAGGCGCTGACCCGTGGTTGTGTACTGCGAGGGGTCGAACGTGCCGTGGCCGACAAAGTTCTGCTGCAGACCGAACGTCCAGTCGTCGAGGATGTAGCTCGCCGTGATGAGGCCCGACAGCTGACCAAGGCTGGGAGCGAGATCCACCGCGATCGCCGGAAGCCCCGGCGTTTTCGTGCTGTTTTCGTAGACGTAGGTCGCGAAAGCGCGGATCGACAGTCGACCGTCGAGGCCGAAATTGCTCAGGTCTTCGGTGTAACCCAGTTCAACGTCGACGCCGCGGTTCTCAAGTGTGGCAAGGTTGCCGTAAGGCGTACGCACCGAGAGCAGGTTGCCATTCGGGTCGTTATTGTTATCGCGGGTGATACGGCTGCAATAGATTGAGTAAGCGCCGTACGTTCCCGGATTTGTTGTGGCCGCCTCGCAGAGGTCGATGGTGCGTTGCGATGTGACGATCGAGATGGCGCCGTCGATCTCGATGTTGAAGTAGTCGATGGACGCGGTAAACTGCGGGAAGAAGGACGGGTTCCAGACGACACCGATTGTCGTGGTATCGGCTTCTTCCGGATCCAGTGCCGGGTCACCAGAGGTGATCGGAACGAACGAAACGCTGGCGCCGGCTTTGCGCGGATCGCGCACGTTGCCGAAGCCCGACGATGACGGGTTGAACAGTTCCACCAGGTTCGCCGCACGGATGTCGCGCGAACGGGCTGCGCGGAAGCGCAGGCCATCGAACGGCACCCAGACGAGGCCGGCTTTCCACGTCGTGACACCGCCCGAGGTTGAGTAGTCTGTGTAGCGGGCAGCGAGGTTGGCATCGAGCGTCTGGATGAAGGGCAGGTCGGACAGGATGGGTATCTGCGCTTCGCCAAAGCCTTCGAACAGTTCAAGATCGCCCTTGATGGCCGGCGAGTTGATGTAGATCAGAGCGCCGGGGTTGTTGTTGAACCCGTTACGCCTGGCTGCGAGGCCGAGCGCGTCGGTGGACGTGTTCAGCGTTTCCTTACGATAGCCACCGCCTGCAGCGACATCGACCGGGCCAGCGGGCAGATCAAACAGCTTGCCGGTCAGCGTCGCTTCGAGGGCCTGCTGGGTGTTCTCGTTGAAGTACTGGTTCTGCGGGTTGATGTACTTGTTGAGATCGCCTGAGAGGGGTTCGCGGCCAAAGATATTCCAAGGCACGCAATACTGTCCGCCTGTGGCGCACGTAACGTTGCCGTTGACATCGCGGACCGCAGTCAGGGCGTTCGCCATCGCGATCGTGTCGCTGAAGTCGTTCAGCGTCATCTGGCTCTTGGTCTCGCCGTAGGTGTAATAGACGTCGCCGGACCAATTATCGTCGAAATCGTAGGTCGCGCCGGTGACGATGCGGCTGGTACGGCTTTCGAAGGTCTGTTTGACGTTGAACGCAAACTGCTTCTGCAGGAAGATGGCGGAAGCACCCGCAGTATCCATATCCGCAGCCAGATCCGCCGGCAGGTAGGCATAGTTGCGGTTGATCCGGAAGCCGAGCGGATTGGCATTGGCGAAGGTGGAGGTGCCGGCGCCAGCTTCCGAGCGGGACTTGGTCCGCGCATAATTGGCTTCGATGTAGACGTTCAGCTGGTCCGTGAA
This sequence comes from Hyphomonadaceae bacterium, assembly GCA_030696545.1. Taxonomy (GTDB): domain Bacteria; phylum Pseudomonadota; class Alphaproteobacteria; order Caulobacterales; family Hyphomonadaceae; genus UBA7672. Next base: position 3,580 of record JAUYSA010000483.1, on the reverse strand, counting down.
GTCATAATCGGCGCGCACGAACATCGAGTTGCGTATGGTCGGCGTGGACAACAGTGATTGCGGACCCGGGTTATAGCCATCGCCGCCATTAGCGAAGGTTGAACCACCCGATGAAGCGGTTGGTTGGGCGGCCCTGACCCCGAAGTCGTAGCCGTGTGTCGCCGTACCAGCATCGTTGAAGCTCGTGCCGAAGAGACCGGCGGTGTTGCAGGCCGTATAGCTACGCGTCGTTCCACCGATAACGCAGCCCGTAACCAGGCCGTTCAGCGGCACCATCGGGAAGCGGGCGTTATCGACGAGTTGCAGCTGGCCGGCGATAGTTTGACGGCCGAGCGCGCTTTCCTGCCAATCGCGTGCAGCTTTATAGCTGTAGGGGTCGTTCCGGATGCCTTCGTCGCGGTCGTAACCGAGGCTCGCCAGAACGTGGCCACGGCCATCATCAAACTGGCCGCCGAAGTTCAGCTCACCGCCATAACGGATGCCGTCGCGGCGCTCCGTCTGGCCGTAGGTCACCTCGGCTTTGAGGCCTTCGAAGTCCTTGTTGAGGATGAAGTTCACCACACCGGCGACGGCGTCCGAACCGTAAGCGGCCGAGGCGCCGCCCGTAACCGTATCGACCTGTTGGATCAGGCCTTGCGGGATGGCGTCGATGTTCACCGCGATGCTCTGGCCGGAACTGAACGGCGCCGTGGACACGAAGCGCTTGCCGTCAACAAGCACCAGCGTGCGGAACGCGCCGATGTTGCGGAGGTTGAGCTGCGAGCCAATGGTCAGGCCTTGGCCGCCCTTGGCTGACGAAACCGACTGCTTGAGGGCTGGCAGCTGGATCAGGGCGTCGGCAATGTTCGGAAGCGCGATCGCGTTGATCTGTTCGGTGCTGACCGCCGTAACCGGCGTAGGGGCGTCTGCGCCGCTGGCGACGCGCGAGCCCGTGACGATGACGCGGTCCGTCGGGGCGTTGTCCACCTCTGGGCCAGGCTGGATCGTCTCCGGAGCCACGTTTTCTGGAACGGTGGTTTCCTGAGCGAACGCTGTGCCGGCGCTGCCTGCTACGAAGGCAAGTGCAATCACAGACGCGGTGCGTCTAATGTAGGTCTTCATTGTGTCCTCCGCTTACCGTCGGTCTGAAGCCAACGGCGTTTTTTTTCATAGGGACACTGTAGCGGTTTGCTGTCTAGCAGTGAGGGGAGAGGAGGGGGCAGTGGGCACACCGTGCCCGTGAGCATCCGTGAAGGCGTCCTGCATTTGCGCCCTAGCCCCGGCAAATCAGGCATAAGCGTCAAGTCTATGGGCCATCGCGATAGTGTGCGCCTGCAGCATAGCAGCGGCCAAAATTGCGGGTCTTGGAGTCAATAGTCGTAGGGTTCCTCGAGTAGCTCACTGGGTCGTGAAATCCGGTGAAGGTCGTTGTCATGAGGAAAAAGCCTTAATTTACTCAGCTCCTCGTTGATGTTGAGGGGTGGATCGAGAGGGAAGCGCCCACAAACGCTGACCCCGCCAATAGCAAGTTCACTGTCTAATTGCCGCTCAAGGTGACGTGGTTCACGCAGTTGGTCAGCCAGGGCATCGAAGAGTCCCGAGCCCCCCTTCTCGCCCGCAAAGCCCATCTCGCGGTGTGCCTGTTGCGCTATCAGGACGACCCGAAGCCAACCGTGCGCCGTTGCAGGGCCGACTTTCTGAGCGGGAGCTATGGGATAGTCTATCCCCTGTGCTTATGATCGCCGCGGTCGCAGGTGAGAAGAGCCGCCAAAAGCTGGCTGTTAGCGCAGATTTCCGGAACTGGTCGGGAGACTTAGGTCTGCTTGGCGGGCTGGGAGGCCGGCCCGAACCAATCTCGGGGCATTGGGCATCCAAAGTAACTCCATCGGACCACATGAGCGGGCGGTTGCTGGGTATGCGAGGGGCGGCTAAGGAGCGAAAATCTGGCCAGACTTGAGTGGGTCAAGCCGACTGGGATCCTCTTCGACATGCTCGTCGGCCTCTTGAAGCCATTTGTGATGGCGCCAAGGTTCCGCTCAAGGCATGCTCGCGGCCTCCGCATGAGGCCCGGTAGCTCGCCCGGCTGGTAACGGAAACCGAAAGTCCGCACGCAGAAACGGGCCGTGAGCTCACGAAATCAAATGAGTGATGCTACCCGGATGACTTGGCCGTGAGTTATCAGCGAGCTTCTTGCGGGGCCGCGAGCGCTGTTATCAGGTTAATTGCAGAACTTTTTTTGGAGAAATCGATGCGGGTCCGGATTTTGGCGGGGGTGGCCGCGCTAGCCATCGCAGGCGCAGCAGGAACGGCTGTGGCCTACAAGGTCGATGACAAAATTCAGGTCGCCGCCGCCGTGGACGATTTCAGGCTGGCTGATCATGAGGGGTTCGCCCATAGCCTCAGGCGCCTGAACGATGTCGACGCCGTGGTTCTTTTGTCCCACATCAACGGCGACGCCGGCTCGCGGAACGCAGCGAAGGCTCTGGAGCTCCTGAAAACACAATATCCGAAGGTCGCGTTCATGATGGTGAACTCTGCACTCGGTGCGACTCGCGATCAGAACGCCGCGGAGGCGAAAGCCCAAGGCCTCACCATTCCGATTTTGCTCGACGAGCACCAACTCGCGGGCGAGCAGCTGGGCGTGAGCTATGCTGGCGAAGCCTTCGTGCTGCAGCCAAGAACGCTCAAGGTGCTCTATCACGGCAAGGTGGATGGAGCCGGGAAGGCGCTTGCCGACATTGCGGCGGGCAAGATGCCATCGGTCGCAAAGATGGAAGGCTCAGGAACGCAGATCGCATTCCCGGAGCGGGGTCGTCGCGCCCAGCATGCGCAGATTTCGTATGAGAAAGACATCGCACCAATCCTGATGGACAAATGCGTAAGCTGTCACCAGGACGGCGGCATCGGTCCCTTTGCAATGAAGGACTACGCGGTCGTCAAAGGGTTCGCCCCGATGATCCGGGAAGCGCTTCGCACGGACACCATGCCGCCCTGGTATCCTGACACGAGCGCCAGGAAGCTGAAGCATGACGGCTCGCTGAGCAATGAGCAGATCAAGACGATCGTCCACTGGGTAGAAGCGGGCGCGCCGCGTGCCGGCGGACCGGATCCTCTGGCGGCGGCTGCAACGGTTGCTCCGGAATGGCCGAACGGTAAGCCGGACCTGATCCTGAACATCCCCTCGCACGAACTTCCGGCATCTGGTGTCGTCGATTACCAAACCAAGATCGCGTCGAATCCGACGACCAAATCGCGCTGGGTGAAGGCATCGGCATTCTTGCCGGGCGACCGTCGCGCTGTGCACCACATTCTGGCAGGCCACATTCCGGGCAAACCTCTGGAAGGTCCCGCGTCAATGTCGCAATGGCAAAACAGCTACGGCCAGTACGGAACAGGCGGCGCCGGCTGGGAGGCGCCCGCAGGATGGGGCGTCGAGCTGCCGGCAAGCGGTAGTATGGGCTTCCAGATGCACTACACGCCCTATGGCAAGGCGAGTGTCGATAACTCGAAGATGGGCCTGTATTTCTATCCCGAGGGCGAAACTCCTACATACATCATGCGAAACGCGGTGATCACCGATCCCTTCATTGAGGTCGAGCCG
>JAUYSA010000457.1 GCA_030696545.1 Hyphomonadaceae bacterium | reverse complement strand
GAGAAGCTGACCGATGGCGCGGCGAAGCGGCTGAAGGTGTTGCAGTCGCTGGATAGCCTGGGCGCGGGCTTTATGCTGGCGAGCCACGATCTGGATATGCGCGGCGGAGGCAACCTCTTGGGCGACGAACAGTCCGGGCATATCCGCGAGGTTGGGGTCGAGCTGTATCAGCAGATGCTGGAGGATGCGGTGAAGGCGCTGCGGTCTGGCGAGACGCTGGATACGCATGAGGTGGCGGACGACTGGTCGCCGCAGATCGATGTGGGTGCGGCGGTGCTGATCCCCGAGCATTATGTCGAGGATCTGTCGACGCGTCTGGCGTTGTATCGGCGGCTTGCGGATCTGGCGACGGATGGCGAGCGCGAGGCGTTTGCGGCGGAGCTGATCGATCGCTTTGGTCCGCTGCCGGAAGAGACGAAGCAGCTGCTGGAGATCACGGCGGTGAAGATCCTTTGCAAGCGGCTGGGTGTGGCGAAGGTTTCGGCGGGGCCGAAGGGCGCGCTGCTGGCGTTCCGGCAGGATGCGCCGCTCGATGGGGGCAAGCTGATCGCGTATGTGCAGAAACGGCCGAACGTGCTGAAGCTGCGGCCGGACATGAAGCTGGTGCTGGGCGGCACGTGGGCCGATGCGCCGGCGCGGCTGGTGGGCGTTAAGAACCTGCTGCGGGATATGAGCGGGCTGCTTTAGGAGCGAATGATGACGGGTCGTGTTGCAGGGCGTGTGGCGCTGGTGACGGGGGCTTCATCCGGTCTGGGCAAGCGGTTTGCGCAGCTACTGGCGGCTGAGGGCGCGAAGGTTGTAGTGGCGGCGCGGCGGAAGGATCGGCTGGAGGATCTCGTGAAGGAGATCGGCGTGGACAAGGCGCTGGCTGTTCAGTGCGATGTGACGGACGAGGCGCAGGTGGTCGCGATGTTCGACGTGGCCGAGGCGAAGTTCGGGGTGGTGGACACGGTCATCAACAATGCGGGCATGACGCACGCGAACAATGCGATTACGCAGGATGTTGCCGAGTTCCGGAAGATCATGGATCTGAACGTGACGTCAGTCTGGCTGGTGGCGCGCGAGGCGGCGCGGCGGTTGATCCATGCCGGGCCGGAGAAATCGGCGCATGGGCGGATCGTGAACATCGCGTCGATGGCAGGGCGGATCGTGATCCCGAACGTGTCGGCGTACAACGCATCGAAGGCGGCTTGCGCGCATCTTACGCGGTCACTGGCGCGGGAGTGGGCGCGGTATGGGATCAACGTGAACGCGCTGTCGCCGGGCTATGTGGCGACGGAGCTGACCGAGGAATGGCTGAACGGCGAGGGCGGCGCCAAGACGATCGGCAAGAGCCCGCGCCGGCGGATCATGGACGAGCAAAGCCTCGACGAGGCGCTGCTGTTCCTGAGCTCGGATGGGGCCAAGTTCGTTACAGGCACGGACGTGCTGGTCGACGACGCGCAGAGCATGGGCTGATCTGCGAAACTGGCGTTCGCGTTACGTTGATCCCGGTGGAGGGCCCGGCGGCGGCGGGAATGCGAGGCCATCGGTTGCGTTCATGACGCTGCCTGTTGTGGCAAGATTGTAGATCGCTTCGCCAGCGGGTGAGAATGCGATCAGGCGAGCGAGCAGTGTGACTGCCAGCAGCACGCCGATCCCCCAGAACCATGCGGGGTGTGGGCGGCCATGTACGCGCCAGTCGCGCACGATGCCGACGGCCGGGAAGACAAGCGCTACGAGGCCGGCAATCTCGAAGGCGTATGGCGGCAGAAAAGGCATCGGCAACAGCCTTCCGAAGCCCGGCCCCATCAGCATCACGAACGCTCCGACCTGCAGGCGCGTGTGCCAGTCCGTCTGGCGCCGCAGGACGATTGCTGCTGCGAACAAGCCAACAAAGCCAATCATGGTCATAGGGTTGGCGATCAGGAAGTGCTGCGGCTGGAAGAAGAAGGGCGTGCGCGCTGTCTGCACCGTGGAGATTGTCACCAACGGTCCGAGAATCAGCAGGCCGACGACCCAGAACATCGAGAGCAGTCCCAGTTTCCGGTGCAGGGCCAGATTTCCGTTGGCTGCCAACCAGGTCTGCGTGAGCGTGATGCCGATCCAGGCCATGAAAGCGAAAGCGTGAAGATGGATGATCAGTGGCGAGTTGAAGCTGGAGCGGCCGAGTGCGAGCTGCACCACAAACCCTGCCACCAGTATGATGGCCATCGTAGTGATCAGGTTCCGGATAAACCGCCGATCGTCAGTCACCGGGAAGTCGATTGTCGCACTTGTCATCAAACATCCCCCGTTCGCCATATCGTGCGGATACAGACTACAGACGACGCCTGCATGCAATGAGCAGCCTTGCTTCAGTAGGCTCAGTGCTTCGGGCTCGTTGCGAAGAGTTGGAGGCTACGCGGGTTCACGGGGCGGTGTTCCGACAGTAAGGATGCTGTCATGCGAGCTTACCTGATCGTCGCCTTACTTGGACTGGCCGGGGCCTGTAGCAACCCGGAACAGCAGTTCATGGCTGACTGCGAGGCCAGCGGGATGAAGCGCGAGCTGTGTGACTGCTTGTTGAAGCGCCTGCCGCCGGAGCGGCGGGACGACTTCCTCGACGTGCCGGAGAATTTTGGCGGCGAGTGGGTGCTGCCGAGCGACATGACGCCGGCGCTTTCGTGCTTCGATGTGGGGATTAGTGCGGGCTAGGCGGTCTGTTTGCGCAAGACCTTTTCCATTGGCCTGCCCTTGGCAATCTCGTCGATGAGCTTGTCCAGGTAGCGGATGTTCTTCATCAGCGGGTCTTCGATCTGCTCGATCCGCACGCCGCAAATGATGCCGGTGATCTGGTCGCGCGCGGCATTGAGTTTGGGGGCGGTGTCGAAGAAGCCCTCGAAAGTTGTCTTCTTCTTGATATGGGCTTCGAGCCCTTTGGCGGTGTAGCCGGTGAGCCAGCGGATCGCTTCATCAACCTCGGCCTGTGTGCGTCCCTTCTTCTCGGCCTTGGCGACGTACATCGGATAAACGCTGGCGAAGGTCATCGAATAGATGCGGTGCTTCGTCATGACAGGCTCCGAGGACAGTTTGAGCAGAGCGCTGCGATGGAGCTTCTGCAACTGCATTTCTCTTACGGCTTTTGGTGATGGGCAATATGCGTCTGTCCGGAACAGCGCGAGTTGCTGGGTGGGTCGAAACGGGGCAAGGCTGGCGGGTTGATCGGGAGATGGGCGCGATGAGGCTGTCGTTGTGGGCTGCGGGCCTTGCGGTTCTCGCTGGGTGTGCCAGCGCGCCGGAGGCGCCTGACGCCAAGGGTTCGAATTTCCTGTTCGTGTGGTCGGCAGACAAAGACAAGGCGCATTCCGATTTTCTCTCCGTGGTGGATTTGCGCGAAGGATCGGCGACCTATGGCGATGTGGTTGCGACGGCGCCGATCGGCGCGACGGGCACGATGCCGCATCATGTGGAGTATGAGTTTCCGGCGGGCGGCGTGTTGTTTGGCGACGGCTTTACTGCCGGGCTGACATCGCTGATTGACCTGCGTGATCCGCTGAAGCCGAAAGTGGCGTCGCAGTTGAAGGAGATGGGCGCGTTTGCGTTTCCGCACAGCTATGCGCGGCTCGACAATGGCAATGTGATGGTGACGTTGCAGGGGCATGATGGAAAGTATGGCGCGCCGGGCGGGCTTGCCGAATTGTCGCCGGATGGAAAGGTGTTGCGGACGGCTTCTGCGAAGTCGGCGGATACGCCGGATGATCTCGTGTGGCCATACAGTCTCGCTGTGGCGCCGGGCAAGGATCGCGCGGTGGTGACGTTGGCCGAGATGGGATGGCCGGGCCAGGACTATAAGCCGACCAATCAGGTGCAGGTGTGGTCGGCATCGCAGATGAAGGTGCTTGCTACAGTGAACCTGCCGCCGTCCGGGCAGGGCGAGCATCATGTCGATCCAGCAGAGCCGCGCGTGCTGGCGGATGGGACGGTGTATGTCGGGACGTTCTCGTGCGGCGTCTATCGCATCGACGACGCATTCGGAGCGGCGCCGAAGGCGGTGTTCGTTCACGCGTTTCCGGGCGGTAAGGGCGTGCATGATGTGTGCGCCGTGCCCGTCGTGGTTGGAAACTACTATGTGCAGACGGTGCCCGAGATAAACGGGCTGATCGCGCTGGATGTTTCCGATCCGAAGAAGCCGGTCGAGGCTTCGCGTATCGTGTTCGACCAGAGGTTTCACATGGCGCACTGGATCTCGGCTGACAGGAAGTCGGACCGGATGGTCGTGACCGGAAATGATCAGAGCTGGGCGCTGGTGGTGAAGATCGATCCGGCAACAGGCGCGATGAAGGTGGATGAGACGCTGCCTGACGGCATAAATTTCGACCGGGCGTCGTGGCCGCATGGCGAGACGGGGCCGGCGCGGGTTCATGGCGCGTTGTTCGGGCAGTAATCGGCCGGCTGTCGTTGCGTAAGCCGACAGAATGACTTTCAAACAGGGTTGACGCGCGCGTCCACGTCCCGCTTGTCGGCGGGATAAATGGAGAGTTGTGACATGGCGCAAGGCCCGCTGGTTGGCGTGAAAGTGGTCGAGTTCGCGGGGATCGGGCCCGGGCCCTTTTGCGGGATGTTGCTGGCGGATCTTGGCGCCGATGTCGTGCGGATTGATCGCGCGGAGTCAGTCGGGCGGGCGGCGCCGGATATCATGAACCGGGGCAAGCGGTCTGTGGCCGTCGATCTCAAGAGGCCGGAAGGCGTCGAGGCGGCGCTTAGCCTGATCGGACAAACGGACGCGCTTATCGAGGGATTCCGGCCGGGCGTGATGGAGCGGCTGGGCGTTGGGCCCGAGGTGGCGCTGAAGCGGAACCCGCGGATTGTGTATGGCCGCATGACGGGGTGGGGGCAGACCGGGCCGTGGTCGACGATGGCGGGGCACGATATCGATTACATCGCGCTGACGGGCGCGCTCCACACGATGGGGCGCGCGGGTGAGCCGCCTGCGCCGCCGCTGAACCTGGTCGGGGATTATGGCGGCGGGGCGCTGTATCTGGCGTTTGGGATTCTGGCGGGCGTGATCGAGGCGAAGTCTTCGGGCAAGGGGCAGGTGATCGACTGCGCCATGATCGACGGCGCCGCGTCGCTGATGACGATGTTCTACGGGATGAAGGCAGCGGGGATGTGGAATGCCAACCGCGATGACAACCTGCTCGATGGCGGGGCGCACTTCTACGACACATATGAATGCGCGGACGGCCAATGGCTGGCGATCGGGGCGATCGAGCCGCAGTTTCATGCTGTGCTGGTAAAAGGGCTCGGACTGCCGGCTGATGTATTTCCGGCGCAGATGTCTCGTGCGGAGTGGCCGGAATATTCGAAGCGTGTGGCTGATGTCGTGAAGACGAAGTCGCGCGATGAATGGATGAAGGTGTTCGACGGCACGGACGCCTGCGTTGCGCCCGTGCTGAGCATGGATGAGGCGCCGAAGCATCCGCACAATGCAGAGCGGAAGACTTTTGTGGAGGCGTTTGGGGCCGTGCAGCCGGGTCCCGCGCCGCGTTTTTCGCGTACGGCGGGAGCGGTGAATGGCGCACCGGCGCTGGCCGGGCAGCACTCGGAGGATGTGCTGAAGTCCTGGGGCGTTGCGGCTGAACGCGTGGAGGGCTTCCTGAAGGCCGGGGCGGTCGTCCAGGCTTAGCCAGCAGTCGTTCGCTGCCGATTCAGCCTGAAATGTGGCGTGGAGTCAGTGACTTCGCGTTATTTGTTTCACCTGAATTGCGGACAACAAGCGCCTCAATCAGCGTTCAGACTCACTCCCATATACCAAGCACATACCGCCGGGACGCCTTGATGTCCCTCGATGGTTCCCGACGGTTCTGTTCCTGTGCACCTGGGCCGGCTTCGCAAGAAGCCGGCCCTTCCTTTTCCGGACGTACTCGCCCGGAAGAAGTATGTGCCGGTAGGCGTAAGGTCGCGGTGACTCTTCATCGATAATCGCTAAAACCGGGATCAGATGTTTCCGGGAGCCTGTGAATGAAACTGGGATGGTTGGCGGCCGTGGCCGTGGCGCTTCTCGTGTCTGGACCGGCGGCAGCTGACGCCAACAAGCAGACCAAGGGCACGTTTGACGACAAGTTCAGGCAGCTGGAAGTCGATCTTCCTACGCCGAACACCTATCGGGCGGCCTCCGGCGCGCCGGGCGAATCGTACTGGCAGCAGCAGGCCGATTACGTGATCAACGCGACGCTCGATGAGGCGAAGAAGCGGATCACCGCGACCGGCACGATCACCTATCGCAACAACTCGCCTCACCCGCTGAACTATATCTGGCTGCAGCTCGACCAGAACATCTTCAAGCAGGATTCGGTGACGAAGCGGACCGAGCGGACCGCGACGCCGATGGCGGCGGGTGATCGCGTGAGCATGGGCACGCTGCGCCAGCTCCAGTCATATATAGAGAAGCCGCACGGGTTCGAGATCCAGTCGGTGACGGATGGCGGCTCGCGGGCGCTGCGCTACACGATCAACGACACGATGATGCGGATCGACCTGCCCACGCCGCTGGCGCCGAGGCAGGCGACGACGCTGAAGCTCGCATGGGCGTTCAACATCGTGGACAACAACGTGTTCGGTGGACGCGCTGGCTACGAATATTTCCGGGACAGCGACACATACACCTTCTTTCAGGCTCAGTGGTTTCCGCGGCTGGTGGCTTACACCGACTACACGGGCTGGCAGCACAAGCAGTTCCTGGGGCAGGGCGAGTTCACGCTCGAATTCGGGAATTATGATGTCGCGATCACCGTGCCGGCGGATCATATCCTGACGGCGACCGGCGTTCTGCAGAACCCCGGCGAGGTGCTGACGGCTGAGCAGCGCAGCCGCCTGGCACAGGCACGCAACGCGCTCGACAAGCCGATGTACATCGTGACGCCGGAAGAGGCGGCGGCCAACGAGAAGGAAGGCACGACGGCGACCAGGACGTGGCGCTGGAAGGCCGGAAACGTGCGTGATTTTGCATGGGCCTCATCGCGCAAGTTCATCTGGGATGCGATGGGCGTGAAGCAGCCGCGAGGCGCGGACGTGCTGGCGCAATCGTTCTTCCCGAACGAGGCTGACCCGCTGTGGTCGCTATATTCGACGCGAGCAGTGGCGCACACGATCGACACGTATTCGGAGTTTTCGTTCCCATACCCCTATCCCACGGCGATCTCGGTCAACACCTGGCTGGGCGGCGGGATGGAGTATCCGATGATCTCGTTCAACGGCTACCGGCCGGTGAAGGACGAGAAGACCGGCGTGAAGACCTATACCCGCAACTCGAAGAACGGCCTGATCGGCGTCGTGATCCATGAAGTGGGCCACAATTACTTCCCGATGATCGTCAACTCGGATGAGCGGCAGTGGACGTGGATGGACGAAGGCCTGAACTCGTTCCTGGAATTCATGAGCGAGCTGCACTGGGATGAGAATTTCCCGGTGCTGGGCGGCAATGCCAACTCGCTGGACGAGATCGGCGCTTACATGATGTCGGAGGACCAGGTTCCGATCATGACGAATTCCGAGTCCGTCGTTCAGTTCGGCAACAACGCCTACAACAAGCCGGCGGCTGCGTTGACGGTGTTGCGCGAGACGGTGATGGGGCGCGAGTTGTTTGACTTCGCGTTCAAGGAATATTCGCAGCGCTGGAAGTTCAAGCGGCCCACACCGTCGGATTTCTTCCGTACGATGGAGGACGCATCGGGAATGGACCTCGACTGGTTCTGGCGCGGCTGGTTCTACACCACCGATCACGTCGATATCGCGATGAATGATGTGCGCGAATACCGGCTGTCGACCCGCAATCCCGAAGTTGAAGCGCCGTTGCGGCGCGAGCGCCGGGAAGCGACCAGGCCTGCCCCGGTGACAGTGACAGAGAACCGCGCTGCGGGGCTGCAGACCTATACGGACAAGCATCCCGACGCGAAGGACTTCTATGACGCGAACGACGAGTTCGCGGTGAACAACAAGGATCTCAACGACTACGCGACTTTCCAGGAAGGCCTGAAGGAGCCGGACAAATCGACGCTTGAGAGGGCGCTGCGCGAGAACCCGTACATTTACTTCATCGATTTCGAGAACAAGGGCGGGCTGGTTTCGCCGTTGCCGCTGAAGTTCACGTTTGAAGATGGGTCGGTGAAAGAGGTAATGATACCGGCAGAGATCTGGCGCGTGAACAATCAGAAGGTGAGCAAGCTGTTCGTCGAGACCAAGAAGGTTGTGTCGGTCGAGCTGGATGCCAAGCGCCAGACGGCGGATGCCGTGCGGTCCAATAACGCTTTCCCGCAGCGCAACCAACCCAGCCGTCTTGAAGTGTTCAGCGCTACCAGCCCATCTGCACGTAACCAGATGTCGGAAGCCTTGACGGAACTACGGGCGAAGCAGCCCGCGCCCGGCGCTGCCGTGCCGATCACGCCGTCGCCGCAATGACGCATAGGCGGGGCGGCAGCATCACGCGCAGGGTGGCGATTATCGCCGGCTGCGCGCTTGCTGTTGCTCCGCCCGCGCTGGCGCATCGCTCGCAGACCGTGCTGAGCACGGTGATGTGGAATGCGGGGTCATCCATGCTGGAAGTGACGCACCGGGTTCACAACGCTGATGCCGAAGCGTGGCTGGCGCAACTGGGGCAGGGCAGCGGCGCAAGTGCGATCGATATCACTGTCGTTCGCAACCAGGCGCAGATGATGCTGTATGTGGAGCAGCATTTTGGCCTGACCGAGGGCGGCAAAAAGATCGCGCTGCAAGCGCTTGGCGCGGAGGTCGAGGGCGAGGCGTTGCTGCTTTATCAGCAATGCAAGCTCGCGGCGGCGCCAACGGGGCTGGCGATCGACAACCGCATCCTGCGCGACGTGTTCGACGGGCAGACAAACCTCGTGAATGTCAGGCTGGCGCAACGCACGCGGACGCTGATCTTTTCCGGGCAGGACGGCGTCAAGAAGGCAGAGGGTCTGCTGTAAGCTGTCTGCGGGCGGCATCTGGCGTCGCGGGAATGCGGGGTCTAGCATCCGGACGGGGATGGATGCCGAGGGATCGCCGTGCGGATTTTGATTTTCGTCGTACTTGCCGTGCTGGCGGTTGCCGGCGGCGCCGTGGCTTTCCTTCCCATGTCGATGGCGGCTGACATGGCGACGCGGCAGATGCCGGATTTTCGCTTCAGCGAAGCATCCGGCAGCGTGTGGGACGGTAAGCTGACCAACGTTTCCTATGGCCAGCAGACGATCGGCGATGTCGCCGTCAAAACTGACCTGATGGCCCTGTTCAGCGGCAAGGCCGCCGGAACGCTCGGTATGACGCGCGAGGGGCTGAGCGGGCAGGCCGGCATTTCCTACGGCATTGGCAATGGCGGGCTGGACCTGACCGACCTGAAACTCGCGGGCGACACGGCCATGGTGCCGGGCATGCCGCCGGCGATCGCGCGGACGGACGGGAAGTTCACGCTCGAGGTGAAAGACGTGAAGTTCGCCAACAGCCTATGTGAATCGGCGTCAGGCGAGGTCTGGACCGATGCACTCACCAAAGTGAACTACAAGGGCTGGGTCGGGCCCGAGCTTCGCGGCCCGGTAACGTGCGCTGGCGGCAAGATGCAGGTTCAGGCCACCGGCATAGCTGCAACAGGCGAAGAAGTGCTCGCCACGATGAATATCGGCCAGCATCTCGACATGGAGATGACCGCCACCGTCGCGAACGCCGGACCGGGCGCGATCGAGGCTCTGACAGCCATCGGATTTAGCCTGGAGGGCAACAAGCTGGTCCTGCGACAGCAGCTGGCGTCCGAATAGCCCAAAATCGATGCGCCAATCCGCTTGACCCGGCCAGCGGCGACGCCTAAACGCTCCTTCCTTCGATACCTGCGGTACGCGGGTGTAGCTCAGTTGGTTAGAGTGCCGGCCTGTCACGCCGGAGGTCGCGGGTTCGAGCCCCGTCACTCGCGCCAGGTATCGAATGATAATCCTGCGGCCGAAATGGCCGCAAATCCCGAAAAATGGCGTTTAATCAGTAACAACGCCGGGCTTTTGCGCGTGGCGTGAATTAATTGCCTTCGCCAGCTGCGGGGTCGACGCTGAATAGTGGGCCGCAAGGACGGTGCAGGGCGCGGGACCTGTGGAAAACTCTTCGGGTCGGGATCGGCTTGAGATGGCGTCTGAACGCTCCGTGTTTGAAGACGAGAGCACGTCGCTGGAGATCGATTAGAATCATCCCGCATCCTCGATGATGCGACGCCACTCCCGAATATCGGCGCAGCATTCTGCGGACTGAAGCGGTCGCTCTTGCAATGAGCCGGGATCACGCCGCGCCTATCGTCTGATGGCGAAAGGTTGCGACGTTCCGGCGCAGCGCGAATGCTCTCCACAGCCCGGATTTATGGCCAGAAAGTCGCCGGTCAGACAAGAATCCCGGATGCGTCTGGAGGCTCTATTGCCTCTCGCGTCAAAGCGGCATAGGCCAGCCGCAAAAGACTAGCCGAGGGTATAATGGAAGACGCGCAGACGCTCGTCGTCGAATATCTGCCGGTCGTGATTTTTCTTGTCCTGGCAATCGCGATCAGCCTTCTTTTCCTTGTTGCGTCGACGCTTCTGGCGCCGCGCAAACCTGATCCGGAAAAGCTCTCGGCTTACGAGTGCGGCTTCAATGCGTTCGATGATGCGCGCATGAAGTTCGACGTGCGATTCTACCTCGTCTCGATCCTTTTCATCATCTTCGACCTCGAAGTGGCGTTCCTGTTCCCGTGGGTGTTCCAGGTGGCGGACGGAAACGTGGCGGCGTTCTGGTCGATGATTGCATTCCTCGGCGTGCTGACCGTCGGGTTCGTCTATGAATGGCGCCGTGGCGCGCTGGAGTGGCAGTAATGGCCGAGGCGAAGGTAGCTGCTGCTGCGCCCTCGGGCGGCGCGCTTGTGAAAGCCAACGATCCGTACTTCGCCGGGCTCTCGGATGAGCTGGCGGACAAGGGCTTTGTCGTCGCCGCTGTCGATGATCTGATCACCTGGGCGCGCACCGGCTCGCTGATGTGGATGACTTTCGGCCTCGCGTGCTGCGCCGTGGAGATGATGCAGGCGTCCATGCCGCGTTATGACATGGAGCGTTTCGGCGCGGCCCCGCGCGCTTCGCCGCGTCAGTCGGACGTGATGATCGTCGCCGGCACGCTGACGAACAAGATGGCCCCCGCGCTCCGCAAGGTTTACGACCAGATGCCGGAGCCGCGTTACGTGATCTCGATGGGCTCGTGCGCCAATGGCGGCGGGTATTATCATTACTCATACGCCGTGGTGCG
>JAUYSA010000424.1 GCA_030696545.1 Hyphomonadaceae bacterium | reverse complement strand
GCATTGCCTCTCGCGCCAGCATCCTGAACTGGCGCGCCGCAATACGGCGCAGCGCGAACCTCTGGGCGCCCGCCGCGACGCCCCGACACCAGCTCCACCCACGCCTCCGAAAGACCCCTCAGGCAAGGGCTTGTAAACCATTCCCCCGTTAACCTTGGACGCTGGGGAGGCCCCTCTCTCCGCGCTTGAGGGCAACCTATGCATTTCGCGCATGCCGCCGCGAGGCCGTCCATCCGGCGCATCGAAGCGCAGGATCGCCGCAAGCATCGCCGTGTGAACTGGACCGTCCGCGTGCGCGGCCTGACCGGCGAGGGCGAGGAATTTACCTGCACCACGATCGATGTCTGCGCTGGCGGCCTGCGCATCAATCTCGCGCGTCCATTGAGCAAGGGCGAGAACCTCGTCCTTTACATCGACGACATCGGCCGTGTTGAAGGCGTTGTGGCCCGCGTGCTGAACGAGGTTGGCTACGCCATCGAATTCAAGGTCCCGCCCCGCAAGCGTGACAAGATCGCCGACCAGCTTACCTGGCTGATCAACAAGGATCGCCTCGGACTCACGGACGAGCGCGAAGCCGAGCGACGCACGGCTGGCGGACAAGTCATCGGTATCTATAACGGCACTTCGATCGCCTGCGCTGTCGTGGACGTATCGATCTTCGGGGTTGCGCTGCGCACCGCCGGACCGCGCCCCATGATCGGCGACCGCGTCCAGATTGGCGAACGCGCCGGCACCTGCGTCCGCTATATCGAGGGCGGCTTCGCTGTGGATTTCCGCACGCTGCATGGGACGGATATCTAGGCTTGGGCCTGTAGGCGTTGAGGCAGATTCAGCCTCCGTAACCCGAGTCTTCCAGCATCGACGCGTAGCGGTGCACCATGTTCTTCACGTTCATCAGGTGTCCGAGATCCCCGGTCTTCATGGCGTAAGCTGCGAAGCGCACGGGGCTGGCCCAGTAGTACATCTCCGCCTGGTCAGCCATGCGCGCCCATGTGCGGCCCCCTGCCCGCTCATAGCGGAGGATGAGGTCTTCAAGCGCATCGCGCCCTGCCGAAGCAAAATAGAGCGAGAAGTCGACGGCCGGATCGGTGATTTCGGCGCCTGACCAGTCATCAATGCCGATCAGTCTGTAGTCAGCATCCACGAACAGGTGCGGATGGTAGATGTCGCCATTAACCAGCACGACATGACCGGGCCAGAAATCGTCGCCATCGACCCACTTCTGCCAGAGACCCCAGAGCTTTTCCGGTACGGGCGCCAGCGTGTTGCATTCGTCCATGCGGCGCCTCATGCGGCTTCGCACATCTTCCGCCGCAACCGCAGGTATGCCAGCCGCCGCCGCCGCGCCGATATCGAGGCCGTGGAGTTTCGCCATCACGGCCGCCAGGCTTTCGGCGAACGTCTCCGGCACACGATCCTGCGGCAAGCGCCAGATCAGCTCGCCCATCAGCGGATCGACCTCCGCAGCCGGAACTCCCGGCAGGACGCGATAGGCGATCAGCTTGTCCGTATGCACCTGCCAGTCAGGCAGCACGACAGGGATCTTGCCGCGCACAAAGCCGAGCACCGTGGCTTCCTGCCGCCCGGCCAGCTGCACATCGCCCCGGCGCGGTGCGCGCAGCATCCAGTAGGCGCCGGTTGCGTCGCGCGCCATCGCGCCGAAGTATTCGGCGTCTGAGCCGCCCACGCGCAGCATCGAGGCATCCTTGTCGAGCTCGATGCCGTGCGCAGCGGCAAGTTCGGTAAAGTCAGGTGCAGACGTCATGGCGAGACTCCACTAACCCCAGCCCGCCAACGGCTCTGCACTAAGCTTCGTTCTTCCACACCGGCTTGCGCTTCTCGGCGAAAGCCTTCGGCCCTTCCTTGTGGTCGGCGGAGCCAAGCAGCTTGGCGATGCCGGGAACCTTGTGGTCGAACGCCGTCTTGAGGTCGGACGTCTTGAGGCCGGTCAGCACCGTTTCCTTCGTCGCCTTGATGGCCATGGGCGAGCATTCCATGATCTGCCCGGCCCAGCGTTTGGCTTCCTCCAGCGCCTTGCCTTGCGGAACAACTTCGGTGACGAAACCGATCTCCTTGCCTTCGGCGGCGGTGACAGTCCGGCCCGTGAGCATCATGCCCATGGCTTTCTTCAGCGGCACTTCACGCGGCAGACGGTGCATGCCTGACGCCAGCGCGGCGAAGCCGACGCGCGGTTCCGGCAATGCGAACTTGGCGTTCTCAGCCGCGATGATGATGTCGGTGGCCAAGGCGATCTCGAAGCCGCCGCCCATGGCAAAGCCGTTCACTGCCGCGATTACCGGCTTATAGAGGTCATACCGCGAGGTCAGGCCGCCGAATCCGCTGGCCGGCATCGGCACTGGTGATTTCTGGCCGGAGGCCGCGAATTTGAGGTCATTGCCCGCCGAGAAGGCCTTTTCCCCGGCGCCGGTCACGATGGCGACCCAGAGGTCAGGATTGGCGGCGAACTCGTCAAAAGCTGCCCCACACTCGGCATTTGCCATGGGATGCAGGCAATTCAGCTGGTCGGGACGATTGATCGTCACGATGAACAGGTTGCCCTCAGTCTCGGTTTTGATGAATTCGTACTGGCTCATGGGGACCTCCGCTTAACCTTTGGACAAGGTGATTTCCCCTACAACTAAACGCAAAGAGGGGTTTGCGGAACACGCTGTCTTATGAGCGACACGCTTGAACTCAGAGAGCCTGTGGAAACAGGCGATGACGAGGGGATGCACACTGCACCTCCCCCCTTCGAAAGCGTGAAATGGCGCATCCGGATTTCCGACAAGGAATACGGCCCTTACCCGCGCTCCCGCCTGATTGATTTCCTCAAGGAAGGCCGCGTCCAGGCCGGCACGTTCATCGCCTGCGGCACGGATGTCGATTTCCACCGCGCCGACCACCACCCCAACCTGCGCTGGGACTTCAAGGGTCCGAAGAAGCGCAAGTTCGGCGACCCGCGCCTCGATGCCGGCGAAACGGAAGTTCCAGTCTGCAACTATTTCATCGCCGCCCGCCTGCTCTCCGGCAATGAGCGGTTCGAGCGGGTGCTGCGCGAGGCAGGCAAGATGACACGCGCCGCCGGCGACATGTGGGTGCTGCGCTCGAAGCAGACCGTCCAGCAATTGCGCAACCAGCTGACCATGGCGATGAAGCCGCACGAGCACTTCATCATCGTCAACGCGTCGAAGGACCGGCTGGCCTGGTACAACATCGGCGTCGAGGCCGACATTTCCGTGCGCGGCGTCTGGGACTCGGACGAAGTCCAGTAGGGTCGCCTGATCCATATCAATGCACTAAGCAGCGGGATCGGCTTTCAAGCTGATCCGCAAGGAATGCATCATGCGCCGCAGGCTTCATGTCGAACGCCACGCCGTCTCTCGCATCGGCTGGCTGCGCGCTGCGGTGCTGGGCGCGAATGACGGCATCATCTCGACCGCCAGCCTGATTGTTGGCGTGGCGGCGTCGAACGCGGATCGCGGTGCGATCCTGATCGCAGGCGGAGCGGGGCTGATCGCGGGGGCGCTTTCGATGGCGGCGGGGGAGTATGTTTCCGTCAGCTCGCAGGCTGATGCCGAAAATGCTGATCTCGCGCGAGAAAAGAGCGAGCTTGCTGAGATGCCCGAGATAGAGCGGCAGGAGCTGACACAGATCTATGTCGATCGCGGGCTCGACGAGGATCTGGCCCGTAAGGTCGCCGAGCAGCTGACGGCGAAGGATGCGCTGAAGGCACATGCGCGCGACGAGCTTGGCATATCGGAATTCACCGAAGCGAAGCCGGTGCAGGCTGCGGTGACGTCTGCGATTACGTTCTCCGCTGGAGCCGCGCTTCCTCTTGCAACGGCATGGCTTGCGCCGGCGCATGGGCTTGAGTTGTGGGTGTCTGGCGCATCGCTGCTTTTCCTTGTGCTGCTTGGCTATCTCGGCGCCAGCGCAGGCAAGGCGAAGCCGCTTGTGCCGGTCATCCGCGTTGTGTTCTGGGGCGCGCTCGCCATGGCTGTCACCGCCGGCATTGGTCGGCTGTTCGGCGCGGTCGTGTAAGGCGCGCTAATCGCGCACGAGGATATCGCGATTGATCTGGTCGATGCGCGTCACGCCGGTGAGCGCCATTGCGACGCGCATTTCCGCATCCATCAATTGCAGAACGTGACTTACGCCTGCCTGCCCTGCTCCCGCCAGCGCGTAAGCCCACGCCCTGCCGAGCAGCACGCCCCTGGCGCCGAGCGCGAGCATTCGCACGACATCGAGTCCCGAGCGCACGCCGCCGTCAGCCAGCACTGTCAGCCGGTCGCCTACTGCATCAGCGATCGCCGGAAGCGCGCGGGCGGTTGACGGGACGCCGTCGAGCTGACGGCCGCCATGGTTCGACACCACGAGGCCATCGGCGCCGATGCGCGCCGCCTCCCGCGCATCATCAGCGTCCAGTATGCCCTTGATGATCAGCGGGCCGGTCCACTCGGAGCGGATGAAATCCAGATCCTTCCACGATATCGACGGATCGAAATTCTCGCGCATCCAGCGGAAGAAATCTTCGAGCCCCGTCCTACCTTTCAGCACTGGCGCGACATTGCCGAGCTGATGAGGCCGTCCGCAAACGCCGACATCCCAGGCCCAGGATGGGCGCTGCGCCGCCTGGAAAATCCGCCGGCTTGCGCCGAGCAGCCCAGGCGCGCCGGCCAGCCCCGACCTGTAGTCGCGATAGCGCGAGCCGGGCACCGGCATATCGACGGTGAACATCAGCGCCGCACAGCGGGCATCCCGCGCTTTCGCCAGCATGTCGCGCATGAAACCCCGGTCCCGGATCATGTAGAGCTGGAACCAGATCGGCTGCTTCACGCCGCGCACGACCTCGGCCAGATCGCAGACAGACACCGTCGACAGCGTGAACGGCACGCCAGCCGCTTCCGCTGCGCGCGCGGCCTGAACCTCGCCGCGCCGCGCCGCCAGACCTGCCAGCCCGATCGGCGCAAGCGCCACCGGCATATTCATCCTGTGCCCGAACAGCGTGGTCGACAGATCGATATCCGAGACATCCCGCAACACGCGCTGCCGCAGGGAAATGCGCTTCAGGTCGTCACGGTTCGCCCCCAGCGTGACCTCGTCATAGGAGCCCCCGTCAATGTAATCGAACAGGAAGCGCGGCAGCCTTCGCCGTGCAATCTCCCGGTAATCGAGCGCTGAAGCGGCTTTCATGACGCAGGCATTCCCCGGCCGCCGCACCCGGCAATGGCTTGCGATACCCCCATAAACGGCCGTTTCAAAGGCCAAAGCCATTTACCTTGCCGCGCCCTGCGCCGCTTTATCCACTGGCTTTTCGCCCCATTTCCTGTACAGCACGCGCGCCAGACCCGGCCTCCCCACCTGCGCACTGTTTCCCGCAAATCGGGACGGCCCGCCGACACGAAACGAACCCCAATGCCCTTCCCCGCAGTTCACCCCGCGCTCGACCGCGCTCTCGCCGCGCGTGGCTATGCCGAGCCAACGCCCGTCCAGCTCGCTGTTGTCGAAGCAGACAAGGACAATGCCGACCTTCTCGTTTCGGCCCAGACCGGCTCGGGCAAGACGGTGGCTTTCGGCCTCGCGCTTGCGTCCACCCTGCTCGGCCAGAACGAGCGCTTCGATCCCGTCAATCGCCCCCGCGCCCTGATCATCGCGCCGACCCGCGAACTGGCGATGCAGATCAGCCGCGAGTTCGAATGGCTCTATGCAGACACCGGCGCGCGCATCGTTGTCGCCGTGGGCGGCATGAGCGTGCGCACTGAACAGCAGCAGCTTTCGCGCGGCGCGCACATCGTCATCGGAACGCCTGGCCGCCTCTGCGATCACCTCACCAAGGGCTATCTCGATCTCTCCGCGCTGCAGGTTGCCGTGCTGGACGAAGCCGACGAGATGCTCGACCTCGGCTTCCGCGAAGAACTCGAAACACTGCTCGATGCGACCCCGGCGGATACGCGCCGCACGCTGCTTTTCTCTGCGACAATCGCGCGCGGCATCGCCATGCTGGCGAAGAATTACCAACGCGACGCCATCCGCATCGACACGACCAGCGCCACGGAACCCCATGGCGACATCGATTATCGCGCGATGCGCGTCTCGCCCGGTGATACGGAACGCGCTGTCGTCAACGTGCTCCGCTATTTCGAAGCCGGCGGTGCGCTTGTCTTCTGCGCCACGCGCGAAGCTGTTCGCCACCTTCATGCAGCCCTGCGTGAGCGCGGTTTCCATGCGGTCGGTCTTTCCGGCGAGATGAACCAGCGCGAGCGCAATGATGCGCTGCAATCGCTGCGTGATGGCCATGCCAAGGTTTGCGTCGCCACCGACGTCGCCGCGCGCGGACTCGACCTGCCGGACCTCGGCCTCGTGATTCATGCCGACACTCCGACCAACAAGGCGACGCTGCTTCACCGTTCGGGCCGCACAGGCCGCGCGGGCAAGAAGGGCACGTCTGTTCTGCTTGTGACGCACACCAAGCGCCGCCGGACCGAACAGGTTCTGGAGTCCGCCAATATCGAAGCGACATGGAGCGGGCCGCCGACCGCGAAGGAAATCCGCGACCAGGATCGTCAGCGCCTTCTCGGACATCCCGCTCTCGAAGCCGCTGTCTCTGAAGAAGATCTGGCCCTTGCACAGCAGCTGGCCGAGCGCTTCCCGGCCGAGAAACTTGCCGGTGCTCTGATCGGTCTGCTGCGTTCGGAACTGCCCGAGCCGGAAGACGTGTCGGACGACGGCCGGATGCGGAATGCGCAGACGTTCGAGAAGCAGTCTGGCCACACCGGCCCGAGCGAGCGCACTTTCCGTGAACCGAGTGAGCGGCCTGCTGCGCGTTCGCGTTCGGATCGTGGCTTTGCGGCCTCCGAAGGCGACGGCGTCTGGTTCCGTCTGAATGTTGGCCGCGAGCGCAATGCCGATCCGAAATGGATCCTGCCGCTGATCTGCCGCGTCGGCCACATCACCAAGGCCGAGATTGGGCCGATCCGCATTTTCGGAACCGAGACCAAGTTCGAGATCGTCGGCCATGCTGCGGCGGCGTTCGCCATCGCGGTTCAGGACACGCAGGACGACAAGATCCAGATCGAGCCAACCTCTGCTCCGGGGCCGAACGACAATATCCACCCAGCCCGTGCGCGTCGCGAGGATGGCGTGCGCGAGGATCGTCCGAAGCGGGACTTCGGTGATCGTCCGGCGCGGGAAGAGCGACCCAAGCGTGCTTATGGCGATCGTCCGCAACGCGAGCCGCGTAGCGAAGCACGGCCGCCGCGCGAGAACGTCAGAAGCTCTGCGCGTGACGATGCCCGCGCCGCGCGCCATCTGCAGCGTGACAACGAAAATGCGCATCTTGCCGCTGATCCGGTTTATTCGGCTCTGACCTCCTCCGCGCCGCAAGCGCCGGCCCCGAAGGGTCCGCCGCCGGCGCATCCGAGTGGCCAGAACCGCCGCGAGCGCCGCGATGCTGCGCGCGCCGAGGGCAAGATCGCAGCGATCGGCATCGAGACGCCGAAGCGCACCTGGACGCCGGAAGGCGAAGCGCGCCCTGCCCGCGCCGAACGCCCCGCTACCGAGCGTCGTGAGCGGACCGAACATCGCAAGCCGGAAGGCTTCAAGCCGCGTGGGCCGAAAGCCCCGGGCGGCGGAAAACCTTTCAAGCCCCGTGGCGACAAGCCGTTTGCCGGCAAGTCGTTCGGCAGCAAACCCGGTGGCAAGCCGTTCCGCGGCAAGCCTGCAGGCAAGCGCGACGGGCGTAGCTAGGTCTGAACCTCCGCCCTCGTCCTTCGAGACGCCGCTTCGCGGCTCCTCAGGATGAGGGCTAAACTGCTGACCAATAAGTAGCCCTCATCCTGAGGCGGCCGAAGGCCGTCTCGAAGTACGAGGGCGTGCTCACCATTCTACCCAATCGCCTCCGCTGCAATCTCGTAAGTGCGCAGCCGTTTCTGGTGATCCCAGATCGAGCCTGTAACCATCAGCTCGTCGGCGCCGGTGCGGGCGATGAATTCCGCGATGCCGCGTTTCACAGTCTCCGGATTGCCGACGACGGAGCATGACAGCGCTTGCGCAATGCCGTGCTCGACCATCGGGTCGAGCTGAAGGCCCAGCTTGGGCGGCGGCATCTTGCCGGGGCGGCCAAGTCTGAGATTTGCGAAGGCCTGCTGGATGGAGGTGAAGAGGAGTTTCGCTTCTTCGTCTGTCTCCGCGCCGATGACGTTGAGGCCGAGCATCACATACGGCTTCTGCAATCGCGGCGATGGGCGGAAGCGTTCGCGATAGATCTCGATGGCGCCCATCATGTCGCCGGGCGCGAAGTGGGACGCGAAGGCATACGGAAGCCCGAGATGCGCCGCGAGCTGCGCGCCGAAAAGCGATGAGCCGAGAATCCACATTTCGACTTCGGCGCCAGAGCCGGGGACGGCCTGGATGGTCTGGCCGGGGACGGGGGGCTCGAACCAGTTCATCAGCTCGACGACATCCTGCGGGAAGGTGTCGGTTCCGCCGAGATTGCGGCGGAGGGCGCGCATGGTGGCCTGGTCCGTGCCGGGAGCGCGGCCAAGACCGAGATCGATGCGGCCGGGATGGAGTTCGGCGAGCGTGCCGAAAGCTTCGGCCACCATCAGCGGGGCGTGGTTGGGAAGCATGATGCCCCCTGCCCCGACGCGGATCGTGTTAGTGCCTGCGGCGACGTTGGCGATCACGACGGCTGTGGCGGCGGAGGCGATGCCGGGCATGTTGTGATGTTCGGCGAGCCAGAAACGGTTATAGCCCAGCCGTTCCGCGTGGCGGGCGAGGTCGAGACTGTTTTCCAGCGCCTGTTTTGTGGTCGAACCTTCGACAATCGGCGCCAGATCGAGAACGGAGAGCTTTGTCATGGCGGAGATATAGGCGATGTCGCGCCGGACGCTAGGATGGGCAACTCAACGGCCGGTGGAGATTCGGTGACAGACGCGAAGGGAATGGCCGACGCCGAGATTGCGCGCGATTTCTTTGGCGTGCAGCTGCATTATGCGGGCGTGCTGTCTGCCAGAGCCGGAATTCCGCTTGGCGAGGCGATCATTTTTCACACGAATTTCCATCGGCTGTTTGCCTATGGAAATCTCGGGAAGATGGCGCCGGACCCGGCGTTTGTGGCGCTGGTCAGCGATGCTGTGGCGCTGGCGCCTGAGGCGCGGCTGGATCATCTGGTTGCGGCGTATGCAGAGCGGCCGGCTGATCCATGGCCAGCGGATCGCTTTCCTTTCGGCAATCACTTCGCATGCGAGGCGCCGAATGATGCGGGCATCGTGCGCATCCATTTCCGCAACCGCTTCAACACCGATGAGCATGGGCCGCTTCATGCGTCGAACATCGCGCAGCGCCGCGCCGACCTGACGGCGATGTTCGACTTCGTTGCGAGCCGCTGGCCGGATGCGAAGGCGATCAATGGCGCGTCGTGGCTTTACAATCTGGAAGCTTATCGCCGTCTGTTTCCGGCTGACTACAGCGCATCGCGTGTGGCGTTGACTGGGCCGCGCCCGATCCATGGGCTTTCAACATGGGGACAGTTCCTGGATTTTCGCGGGCGGGCGAAGGTTGATGTTGTCGAGGCGTTTGTGCGTGGGCTCGATGCGCTGGACGTGAAGCAACCATGGCTGAGCTTTCCGTATCAGGTGCTGGCGACGACAGCGCCGCTGGCGTCGTTTCGGCGGGAGTTTGGGGTTTAGGTTTGCGGCGATGGGTGTGTGCCCCCCTGCCGCCTCCGCTTCGCTCCGGCGCGGCGTGCCGTCTCGCTGCTTCCCGCGGTGTCATTCCCGCGAAAGCGGGAACCCAGGGGTCGCGCCCACCGCCCTCGCATCCCCTGGGTTCCGGCTCACGCGCTTCGCGCGTGTCCGGAATGACGATGAGAGAGGTGCGAACATGATCTCTCCACCGCGTCCCCCGCGAAGGCGGGGGTCCAGTCTTGCGCGCTGCGCGCACCTCTTTGCCGAGTGAGTCTGGATCCCCGCCTTCGCGGGGAACGCGGACAACAAGTTGTCCGCTTCCAGATGCGCGCTCTCGATCGGACCGGCGCGCGCCGTCCGGGATGCTTCCGCCTTCGCCCTTCGGGCTACGGCGCGACAAGTCTCGTCCCTCCAACGTGGGAGCGGGGCGCGTGGTGCAGCGCCGTGGGGTAGTCCAGTGCCGCCCCACTTTTGCGAATGGGCTGCGGCGATGCGCGTCATCACGCGCCCCGGATCGGTCGTTCCTTCCCGGTATGGCAGTGCCGGAGTTGACCTCGACATCCAGCAGGGGAGGCCCACTGGCGCCTTAGCTCCATAGCCAGTGACCGGTGCAACGTGTTCGGGGTCGTTCCGAAGACCCCGGACCCTCCGGTTGTAGCCCCGGAGGCAATGCCATCAGCGTTCGCTTCGCCTCTTCAACCAAGGGGGGGCGCATACGCCCTCCCCGAGTCCCGACTGGCTTCCTTGAAGGGACATCCCCACACTCCTTGAAGAGGGGGAG